>JBMZJQ010000009.1:0-51505 GCA_049617635.1 Candidatus Poseidonia sp. | reverse complement strand
CCCGCTCGCCGCTTACCGAGGTCTACATCGACACCTACATCGGCGGCAACATCGGTCACGACCTGCGCAAAGCGGGTTGGGACGGTCTGTTCATCACCGGTGCCAGCGATTCATGGGTTCGCCTCGAAATCAACGACGCTTCCGCAACCCTCCACCCTGCCGACGACCTGGTGGGGAAGACGACCTGGGAGGTGGAGCAAGCCCTCGATGACCTCGGCGAATGCTTGTCCATCGGTCCTGCTGGCGAGAACGGCATTCGCATCGCCTCGCCCATCACCGCAGGACGTCGCTCTGCGGGGCGCGGTGGAACCGGTGCGGCCTTTGGTTTCAAGCGCCTCAAGGCCTTCACCGTCAAGGCCAGCAAGGAAGCGGCGGCTGGCATGCGGTACGCCGAAGACTTCTCGCTGGCCGAAGCCATCAAGCAACAGCGCAGTGAGATGGGCCTGCGTCGAAAGTCCGGCGACCCGTTCTACGCCTTTGGTACCAGCCGTGGCCCGCTCTATGCGGCAGAAAACGGTCGCATGCCGACGGCCAACTATTCCTCAACCGATGCCCAAATCCCTGACCTGAGCGCCCTCAAGGTCGGAGGCGGTGCGGGCGGTCAAACACCGGCGGCGGTTGAAGCAGGGGCAACAGCGGTGCCCGTGGTTTCGTCGATGTCCACGCACGAACTCTCGGGCGAACACTGGCACGAGTCCCTGCCCGATGCCAAACAATCGGGTTGCTGCGCACCGTGCCCCATCGCTTGCGAAGCGGCCGACCGACCGGTCGTGGACGGCGTCAAGATGCGGGGCCGTCCGGTGCACATCAATCGGGTGGACCGCCCCGAATACGAGACGCTGGCGATGCTCGGCTCCAACCTCGGTATCGGGTCGAGCCTCGACGTGATGGACGGCAACGATGCGTGCAACCGCCTTGGTATCGACACCATTTCGGGCGGCGCTGCCCTTTCGCTGATGTGCGAAGTGGCCCAACGCGGCTGGCTTCCCGACGGATGGGCCGACCACTTTCACGCTCCCTTTGCCTTCGGTTCCTTTGCCGAAGGGGACGTCGTGCCGTGGGCTTTTGGTGTGCCAGAATTGCCTCCACTCGCCCTCCATTTGCTCGCTCACGCTACACCGGGTGACGGCTCGCTGTTTGGCACCTTGACCGCCGGAGCCGTGGCAGCCAGCGAACACATCGAAGCGGTGACCGGCCACCCCACCACCCATCTCACGGCGCACTGCAAGGGCCTGGATTTGCCTGCGTGGGACCCACGCGGCAAGCGGGGCAACGCCATGGCTTACATGACAGCCAACGTGGGGGCGTCGCACATGCGTGCGGGTTACAAGGAACCCACCGGACTGCCCGACCGGTCGGCCGTTGATTTGATGGAGGAACTCATCGAGAGCCAGCACAGCATCGTGATTCGAGACTCCATGATCCTGTGTGCTTTTGCCAAGGGCGCCACGCCCGATTCGGTGATGCTGGAGGCGTGGAAAGCCACGACCGGCGAGGACTGCACCTGGGATGACCTGATGCAACGTGCTCGGGTGCAGTGGGACCAGGCACGGCAGTGGAACGTGGACCATTGGGCTCGTCAAGGCAAATCGGCCAACGAAGAAGACCTGCTGTCGTGGCGACTTCGCAAGGAACCGATTCCAAGCGGTGTGGCGGCCGGCATGGTTTCCTTCGTTGACGACGAAGACGAAGCGGCGTGCATGGCGGCGTACTACCGTCATCGCGGTTGGTCCGAACAAGGTCTTCCCCTTGAGGTGAAGTGAGTTGACCGACCCATCACTACGGTGGCGCAAGCCGCTGCTCGTCGTGTTTCTGTTGGCCTCTCCGTGGTTGCTCGTTCAAGCATGGATCTTCGTGGGGGCTCCCACCCCCGAGCACACGACCATGCCGGCGTGCGACGACGGCACGCAGAACTGCGCCTTTCTCTCCTCGTCAACCTCGGTGCGCATGGACGCCGGGTTGACCACGGTCATCGAGGCCAACGTCAGTGAGGTGTGGACGATGTGGGAGGCGTGGTCGGATGACGAGGGTTTGCACACGGTGCACGAAACGGTGAACGAGAACGGCGAGCGGTTTTCCCATCGGGTCGCCATCACGCCGTTCTGGCGGTTCCCCGATGACGTGGTGGTGCAGTTCACGCCCCAAGGTGACGACACGGCCATCACCTTGTACTCCGCATCCCGTTTAGGGCAAAGCGACCTTGGCGTGAACCCCGACCGGCTCGAGCAGTTGCACGAAGCCCTGCTGCTCGCCTAAGCAACCAGTTGTGCGGTGGCACTGTCCCAGCCGTAAGGAAGCCCTTCGTCGTCCACGAACACGATGTTGACGCCCACGCCTGATTTGTGGAAGCCGATGAGTTGGATGTCGTGAATCGAGTGGCCCGTCGGGGCTCGTCCGAGCACCGGAAGGGCGTGGCGAGCGAAGAAGGATTTCTTGCGAGGCTTTGCCTCTTGGTTGGCGGCCAAGGAGCGTCGCGTCCCTTCCACGTCGTCAAACCACGGCAGGGGGCCTTCTGGAGAGAATCGCAGGCCGAGAATCATGTCAATGCCGGCCGTTTCCTGAGCGGCATCGGCGTCGGCTCCGCTGGGGATGGCCGGTGCGTTCGGGTGCGTATGGAGCCAGTGCGTAAACCGACCCGCCCGCGAACCACGATTGGCCGAGAACATGTCGTCGGTCCAGTCTTCGGGCAGGTGGTGGACGGAATAGGAGTCGCCTCGATTCACGATGTGCGCCTCCTTCACCACATGCCCCTGTCCTTGGAACAGGTTGGTGTGCACCTCGTCGCCCTCAAAGTAGGCTTGAATTTCGGGTCGGTGGGGTCGGTCGGGGTCGACGTCCATGCCCACGAGGATTTCGTCGGGCAGGGCTTGCAGCGCCCACCAGACCAGGGACTGAAACACCTCTCCTGGCAAGTGAAGTTGGGTCATGTAACCGTGGCGCTGTTCGTGGGAATCGCGGTTGTAGGTGGTCATCAACTCGACCAGCCACGCCTCCACCATGGCCCTTGGATTGACCCGAACCTCAAAAGACCCGCGGAGGACAATCTTTGAAGAAGAGTGGAGCCAAGGCCCCTTCATGGCGAAGAAGAAGGGCGGCTTTGGCCGGTTCATGGGTGCCATCACGGGAACACCGTACGAGCGCTTGCTCAAGCAGGTTGACAAGGCGGTCGACCAATTCGAGGACGACGAAGAGGAACTCGCCGCCCAACTCGAAGCCTTGGTGGACGCTGCGGGCGACGCCTACGAAGAGGAAACCATCGACGAGGAAGAGCACGACCTTGTGATCGAAGCCATCGAAGAAGCCGACCCCGAAGGCCGTGTGTTCAGCAAACTTGGCAGCGAGGAAGACGCGTTCTACGCCGGCGACATTCCCGACGCCCCCGAGCTCAAGCGAGAAAAGAGGGTCAATTTGGACGATTTGATGCGCGCCAAGGGTGACGAGTTCACCGGTAGTTTTGGCCGGGATGAATTTGATGAATTCCGCGAGCGCATGACCGACGAGTTCTACCAAGAATCGGACAACGCCATTCGCCAGGGCGACCACCAAGCCGAGATTCGAACCACCAACCGTGTGTTCGGTGGAGCCGAGAGCGACGTGGACGACGCCAAGCGTCGTATCGCTGAAGAATCGGGCATGGCCGACCCCAACGCTGTCCAAGAAGAACCTGAACCTGAGGAAGAGGAGTACGACGGCAACTATTCCATCGACGAAGACGGTGTGGAATGGTTCGAAGACGAGGACGGCTACTGGTGGTACCGAGAAGAAGGCGAAACCGAGTGGCAGCCCTACGATGAAGAATAGGTCGGCCCCGGCCATTCCGTTCATCGGGTCACGAAGCGGTGCTTTCGGACGCAAAAGGTCTCATAATCACTCAGCTTAGCATGGCCGTGAACAGGGACGTGGCACGAGCCATCGGCGATGTGTTCGATGTGGTCATCGACAATTGGATGCTGTTCACCGTCCTCGCCACCGCCGGCTACCTCTTTGGTCCGAGTTTGTTGGTTTACCTCGACCGAACCAACCGTCTGCCAAGAGGCTTGATGTGGACGTATTCTGTGGTGTTCGTCCCCGTTATCGTTCTGCTTATGGCCACCGTGGGCGCTTCACCGGGGTACTGCAACGACCCCCTTCCCCACGACGCCTTTCGCATCTTCTACCTCCTGATTCTCCCCATTCTCCCGCTTTACGTCCACTATGTACGAGGCGAGACCTTGCAACATCCTGTCCACTATGGTTTCATCCTCACCTTCCTCTCGCTCGGGGTTTACAGCCTCACCATCGCCAACGAGGTGTTCCATCTCGCCTACCAATCGGTGCAAGGCCACGGCGTGATTTACAGCGGTGCACGGGCTTGGGAATGCGCTTACCTCAACGGGGCCTCCGAACTTCAGGCGCGGAGCGTGGCGGGGACCTCTACGCTGGTGTTTTTGGCGGTTCATGTCGTGGTGATGATTCTGGTCAGAAGAGGACGAAGGTCGCCAAGCGAACAACCGGAAAACGCGTCTTCAGTTGAACCACAGGCTGAGGGTTGAGAGGTCGAATTTGACGACCCCGATGTCAGCGCCCAACGCCACCATCGCCTCGTTCTTCCCTGAATCGCTGGACATCGCCACGATGGTGGCAGGGCGGCTCACGTTGGCGCTCAGCAAGCGTTCCAGAACTTCGTACCCCGTCATGGGCGGCATGTAGTGGTCGAGCAGCAGGACATCGGGCTGAAACCGCCGAACGTGCTCGAGGGCGTCGCTGGAATTCCAACGCTGTTCGATAACCCATCCTTCCGTCTTGATGCCGCCCGCAACGAGCATGGCTTCGATGTCGTAATGGTCCTCAAAGGCCAACACGCGCATCCATATCGCCTCAGGACGGGATGGGTTGCTGTTCCCACCACGGCGGGGCGAGGAACCAGCGGTCATCGTTATCGGGACGGTCGATCAGCGGCAGGCTCAACGTGGACGATTCGTCGATGTTGACGTTCATGCCCACGGCCGCACACGGGCTGGGGAGGTAGTCCTCGCCGGATTCGGTCAGCACCACTTCGATGATGGCGCCGGCGTCAAGGTCGACGTCCATCGGATTGAATTCCATCAGCATGGTGTAGGATGAGAAGGGTAGCGCAGGTTGTGCTTCGTACCCCCCGTCCCGGTAGCGGACGTCCATGGTGGCGTGACCCACGCGCAGGCCATCGGCGTACATCGTGGCGAACACTTGACCGCCCTGACACGCCAAGGTGTTCACCGAGAGGTGAAGGGTGGGCATCCCGGAGATGTGCGTGTCTTCTTCAAGCGGTGGCAGCGTGAACGTGCGCTGGTTGTTGGCGTTGACCGTACCGCCCACGCCCTCCACCTCGTCAAGCGTGACCGGCCACCACGACATGTCTTCGGGAGGCCAGGTTTCTTCGACGTGCCATTTGCCGTTGTGCGTTTGGATCTGGACCATGGGTTCGGGCTCTTCACCGATGTCCTTGAGGTAGTAGTTGAACCACCCATACAGTTCCACGGCCCAATCCATCCGGCTCATGTTGGGGTAGGCTTCTGCCCCGTATCCGCTGCCCATCTCGCTGTGTCGGTCGGGTTGGTCGGGGTAGTTGTGCGCCCACTGGCCTGCGATGGCTCGGGCGTTGATGCCGGCGTCTCGCATCAGCTGATAGGTCGGGAAGGCGTGGTAGGGGTCAACGTTCCAATCCTGAAGTCCCCACACCAGGTACACGCTTCCTTTGTAGTTGGCCAGCACGTCTGGCAGATGACGTCGTTCGTCCCAGTAATCGTTCCATTCTGCGCCGCCGGCTTCAGCCGCAACCCACGTGGTGAGGGGGTTGAGTGGACCGATGATGTCGTCGGTGCACATGCGCATGTCGTCGGTGCCAGCATCGGCGGTGGCGCCTTCGTAGAGCGCGTCATACAGCATGGCTCTGCTCTCTGAGGAGCCGTTTCGATAGAACATTTCTTGGACGCCAATCGAGCCGGAAATGGGCACGATGGTTTTCAGGTACGGTGAGGGTTGTTGGGCTGCTTCCCAATTGGTGGTACCGGCATAGGACTTGCCCATCAAGCCGACATTGCCGTTGGACCAGTCTTGTTCTCCGAGCCAATCGACCACGGCTTGAATGCCGATTTGCTCGCCCAAGCCTTTGACGTCTTGGCAGTGGGTGGATTGGCCTGAGCCGAACGTGGAGGCTTGGGCCAACGCGTAGCCGTGGGGCACGAAGGTGTCGTAGACCCACTTGCCCACGCCGCCGTCGGGAACGGTGTTGGGCGACGAATCGTCCCCAGCGATGCCCTCTCCGCCAAAGTCGTAGTAGGGATGAATGGTCATGATGACGGGAATTTTCGTGCCCTCCGGCACATCGGGCAACCACAGGGCCACGTGCATGAGAGCAGGGCCGGGGAAACCTGCATCCTGTTCGCTCGGTGGGAGTTCAACTTCAACAAAATGCTCCTCGTAGGGAAGGACCTCGTATGTTCCGTTGACGGGAAGTTGCGCCCGCATCGTGTCCATGGGCAGGTCCATGGTGTGGCGAAGGTGCAGCGGCGTGTCCCACCATTCGCCGCTGAACGAAGAGGCGTTGTCCATGGCCTTCGTCGCAGAGGGACCAACGGTCATGGCGAGCAGAAGGAAAACGATGGAGATGGCGATGGTGGCGCCCGCCGAGAGGTTGAGTTGGCGCTGTGCGTGGCTTTCGGAGCCTTTGACCTCTGCTTCTGCAGGCGGTACGGACTCGGCCATGGCTTAACGAAGGCTCTCACCGTGATGAGGCTGACGCTTCATTGTCCTGCTTTGCGAGCCTGAATGAACGAGCGAACGCAGAGGGCAGTGTAGGCTGAACCCGTCAGGAAGAGCATGAGCATGGAGCCGCTTGCGTAGTCGAGACCGTCGCCCATGACCATGAAAAATCGGGTGCCGCCAAGTGCACACAGCAAGCCGAACGTGACGGCGATGTGCATCCAGAGTTTTCGCTTCTCGGGGTTTGATTTTGCCATCCATCCCGAAAGAGCGAGAGGGACACCAAGGAAGCTTGGGAAGTAGGAGGTGATGGATTCTGATGAAGAAAGCACGGAGACGGCCACGCCCCATATGATCAGAAACAGTCCGTAGCCAAGCGTCAAGTCGGGCATGAAGGTGGAATCCTCGTCCATGACACGACCTCGCCTCTCCCCTTTTTGGTGTTGGGGTTTTCTTGATGCGAAAGCCGCAGTTTTCATGGAGGAGGGCCCCATCCCGAACCATGGGTCGTCAGCACCGTGCCGTGGTGGTGCTGATTTTCCTCTTCATCCTTCCATTCCTTGCGCCCCTTTCATCGGGCGCTCAAGACGAAGCACCGGCATGGCGCAGCGTTGGCTTGGATCCGGAAGCGTGGACCGACCGACCCGTGGTGAATGAATCCCGTCCTCAAATGATGTCGTCCTACACCGGCAACGCCGTCATCGAGATGAACGTGTCCTACCGTGAAGGTCACCTGACCGGGCGCGTTGAAGGAACCATTGTCATCGAATTGTTCGAACAATGGGCGCCCATCACCACGGACAACATGATCGCTCATGTGGAATCGGGCCTCTACGACGGCGTCTTCTTCCACCGTGTCATCGATGATTTCGTGACCCAGTCCGGCGACCCCACCTGCCGTGAACTCGGGGTGTACCCCGCCACCAGTCCGCAATGTGGTAGCGGCGGCACGGGCGAAACGATTCCCCTCGAGCACAACGAAAACCTGTCCCATGTCGACGGGGCCATCGGCATGGCCCGAAGCGCTGACCCGGATTCAGCCGACTCGCAGTGGTACATCGCCGAGACGGAGGCACACGGTCTCGACCCCGAAAACAGAGACGATGAAGGCTACGCCACCTTTGGCATCGTGCGCGACGGCATGACCCACATTCGGGCCATCGCTCTCACGCCGACCACCGACGATTTGACGGGGCTTGAAGAAATTCAGAACCCGGCTTCTTCGGCAGGACGACCGATATACCAGGCGCAGATTCTGTCGATGAGGATGATCGGTGTGGCCGACCCAGACGGAACCATTCGAAACCCCGCTGTTGAATCCCAAAGCGGTTCGACCTTCCTTGAAGACATGGCTTTGGTCATCGGTGTTCCGCTGGTGCTCGTGTTGATCGGTAGCGCCATCACCATGGCGGTGTATTCATCCAGATTGGAATCCAGTGCATCGGACAAGCTCGACCTTGCCCAGGACGAGGCGCCGCTTGAAGCCGAGATGATCATGGAAGCCGAGATGGTCACGGGCCCTGATGACGGGTCGGTGTAACCTTCACGTCGAGCACCACGTGGCGAACTCTGGGCGCGAACCATTTCACCTTCTCGAGATGCTCTGCAGAGACGACGACATCCAAGCCGTGCCCGTCAGCCATGGCTTGAAATCGCTCGACCGTGGTGTTGCACCACGAATCAATGCGTTCTTCCTCGACGTTCATGTGAACGTGCAGTGTGCCACCGGTGGGCTTGAGGGCCAGCAAGCATGCCTCCCATACCGGTTCAGATGAGGGAAGCAGACCGAGGTGACAACGGTCGGCGGTGCCCGCCAACCTCGGCAACACCGCGGCGTTATCGCCCTCATGAACCGTGAGGCGGTTGGACACGCCGTTGGCTTCTGCTCCGGCGTTGAGGCCAGCGATGGAGGCAGGGTTGTGTTCGCAGGCATGGACATGGGTTGCCCCGGCGTGGACCAGCATCGGGAAGGTGTAGTAGCCGACCCCAGCGTAGGCGTCGATGACCGTTTCTCCTCGCATGTCAATGCGACCGATACGCCTGCGTTCGGTGATGTTGCCCGATGAAAACATCACCTTGGTGGCGTCAAAGGTGTAGGTGATGCCGTGGTCAAGAAAACGGACGGTGGACTCGCCCAGCAACAGTTCTGCTTGAGAGGAGCGAAACGCATCGTTTGCCACCGGTGCTTGAATCCCCAACGCAGTGACTTTGAGGGCTTCGGCCATGGCATGCCAAAGGTGGCCGGCCGAGGCGTGCCCTCTCAGGCGCTGCCAAACAGGCAGGCTCATCGTCTCAAAAGGAAGCAAGATCAACTCACCCAATCGTTCCCATTTGGAAGGGACCGAGCCCAACACTTCAGGCTCATCCACGCCGTGTTCGTTCATCCATGACAGGATGGCTTCATGCAATCGGCGGTGAGGGTCGACCGGCGACCTCGGCGAAGCCTCTCCTCGCTGGAAGCGCGCGCTCACCGTGAGTTGGTCGAGCACGTGCTCTTGGGTGGAATCGTCTTTGACGAGAAGTGGAAAACCGATGGAATCCTCGCCTACCTCCATTGGTTCCACCTCGGCGTTCAGCCATCCCTTCGCCTTCAATTCAGCATGCAAGATCGCTCCATCTCGGCGGTTGACAACCACGAACAACGCCGTTGGAGAGGGGTTGTCCATGATGGGACGATGAGGGGAACTCCTTTCAAGTTCCCGACCCCAGCAAGAACTGATGTCGTCCCGCGGCCGCCCCACAGCAGCGTCACCAACCCTTCCTTTGCTCCTCGTAAGTTTGTTTGCGTTGCAGTTCATGGCACCCGTGGCCAGTGCAGCAGGTATGCAGTCGTGCAGCAGCACGGGGGGAACGTGCGATGAATACGACCACGCCGACGACATGACCCCCAACCGACAAGACTGGGTTGAGGGCAGTTATGTGTTTGATTTGGTGTCCACCTCGAGCATCGACTTGCAATTGACGTGGGCCGTTCGGGAGTTCGAGCGAGACTCGCTTGGTTTGGGTTCGGGAACCATCGTCGGGGATACATTGGAGCAAACCGATGGCCTGGACGCTAACGACGGCGCTCCTGCCGACTTGATTCGTCACACCTTCAACCAAGAAACCGCCGGTCCTGGTTCCCCAACGGTAGGTCAAAAACTCAAATCCGAAGTCAACGACGCCATTCAATCCGCCTTGGAATCCGGATTTGGAACCGTGACCAGCCTTTCCACGGATTACACCAACAGTTTCACCAGCGGCGGACAGACCGTAGCCTGTTCCACCGACGACACCACGGATGCGCTAGCGGAAGGGGCCAGTCAGGACAACGTCTTCGAGCCGCCCGTCTGTTTTACCGCCACGGCTTCCGTGGAGTTGCTGGCGAGCAATTTCAACCTCGTTGGAACATCCGACCTTGACCTTGAACGCACCTACCGCGGCCTGTTGACCATGGGTGCGGAGATCAACACCACGTTTGACTTGACGACACAACCTGGGCACAAAGCGGAGTTTGTTATCAACCCCCCTTCGTACTCCACGGTGTTGGGCGTCGATGCCAGTGGAACCCTTGCCGCTCGTGCAGGGCCGCCAAGTTTCATGGCAGCAGAGTGGTCCATGGACCACCTCAATGCGCTTGAAACCGACGCAGATTTGGTGCAGGCGGTTGACCTACGCATGGGCCATCGCAACTCATCGGCTACGCCGACCGTTTGGATTGAAGAGGGAACCAAGGCCCTTGACATCAACCTCGTGTTGGATTTGAGCGATGAATACGCTGCAACCGTTGACTTTGTTGCCGGCTTGCACTACCTCGATGCAGACACGCTCAACGACTGGGGCATCAACATGTTCGATGTGTCTTCGATGGCCACGATTCCGGTCATTACCTCGGATGGTGTTCGGTTGGCTTACCACAACGGCATCGTTGACCTGACGCAATTCACGGACCAGTTTCCGGTCGGGGACATCGTTTCCGGTCTCGGCGACACCGTTGCCGGTGTTGGAGAAATCACCATGAGCGATTTGCAGTGGGTTGCCCAAACCGACGGCACGGGGATGTTCGAAACGCCGGGCGGTCTGAATTACACCCACAGCACGGGATGCACCGAGCCCGTTGCGGCAGGACAGGTGCTGCACTACTGTTTGGAAGGCACCGAAGCGATGAGTGCGACCTACCCCATCTACTTGCAAACCACCAGTCAACCTTTCTCGATGAGTTTGATTGACATTCTCAAAGCCTACAACACCAACGAGATGATCGATGACTTCCTCGATGGCGTCCAAACCAGTGACCTTGAGCGTTTGATGAATTCGGGCATTGCGTTGGAAACCGTGCTTGATTCGAGTTATCTGGACACCATTATCCCGTCGAACTTGCCTCCTTCCGAATTGACCGTGGAAATCATCATGCCGTCCTGGGTGACCACCATTGACGGCACGTCAAAGATCGTGCTTCAGAAAACCGTTGAGGGGACACAAGCTACCGATATTTCGTTTACCGGTACCAATCCGTACAATTGGGAGCACGAAATCAAAGACGATGACGACCAAGTGATTTGTTTCGCCAATCAGAGTTCTTGCGTGTATTCCGACGTGACCTTCGACCTTTCATCCATCAACTTCAACGAATGGAGTGCGTCCATGTCCTTCACGCTGTCGTTGGATGCAGAACTGAGCGTTTACCGCATTGGCATCCCTACCGATGACATCCCTCAACAAGGCGACACCAAGGTTACGATGGAGGCCATTCCGTCCGATTTGGTGCGCCTCGTTATCGATTTGTCGAGTCGAATGAGTGACCCACTGAGTTCGGGAGAAGTTTCACTGTGTGATCCAAGCGAGTACGATATGCAAATTTGCGATGAACCCATCGAATTGACGGCGACTCGGCAAGGGCTGAAGGACTTCACGGAATTGATCGGGACTTCAGTGACCGACCTCATCCATCAGGCCGGCACCCTTGCAGAAGAAGACGGCAACGTTGCGGCCATGGACCTCTCTTCGTTTGAGATTCGAACCTCCATTTCCGGCATTGATGCACCCGATGATGTGGTCAGTGACGATGAACCGATCATCCTCTCGCTTTCGATCCCCGAGGTGACCTTCACCATCGGTACCGGGATGGGTTGGTCTGAGATGGCCAACAGCGACCCTTCCGAACTTCAACTCAGCGTGGTCACCAGCAGCCTTCAATCGATCTTCCATCAACCGCTGATGATGGCTTCCAATGCATTCACCAACGGTTTGCGGGCCTCCTATGTCAGCGGCAGCGGTCTTTCCTATCCCCCAACCAATCAGGAAACCATCACCGTAGAAACCGGAACGGTCAACACCACGCTCCTCGAGGAGAACGGGCTCGCCTACACGGGGCCGATTCAATTCACCCTGCCACGCGGCATTCAACTGGTCGATGCCTCCTCAAGTTCTGGAAATTTGGTTCTGACCGAGGACGGCGGCCGCCAAACCGTGACCTATGTCGTTCCTCCCGGTGAATTTTCTGACGAAATCACCTACCGAATTCAGGTGGGTTGGCTGTATTTCCTCATTCAGTTCTGGGTCTATCCAACCATTGTGCTCATTCTCTTGGTGCTGTTCATTCGACGCCGTCGTCGCAAGAAGAAGAAAAAGAAGGCGGCCATGGCCAACCGCGAGAACAGCATCAACAAGGCACAAATCGGTGACAGTGAATTTGCCGACCTCGCCGGTTTCTCAAGTCCGGCGTTGCGTCACGGCGAAACCATCGAAGACATGGCGTTCATCGATGAATTGTCGCGTTAGTGCAGGGCTCGGTAAATGCGCTCCGCTAATGCGGGACCGATGCCGGGCACCGTCGTTAGTTCAGCCTCAGAGGCGTGTTCGATGCCCTTTCGTCCACCAAAATGGCGCAGCAAGGTTTGGAGTTTCTTGGCGCCCAAACCCTCCACCTCTTCCAGGGGGTCGGCCAATCGAGACCGACTGCGTCGTCGTCGATGGAAGGTGTTGACGAATCGGTGGGCTTCGTCCCTTGCATGAACGAGCACACGGCCGCTTCGGTCCAAGACCACCGGCTCCTGTTCGTGCCTGAAAATCGTCTCCTCCCGTTTTGCGAGGGCGGCCAGCGGGAAGCGATCGGCCCATCCGTGTTCTTCAAGCGCCTGACGGATGGTGCTGAGATGGGTCTCGCCGCCGTCGATGAGCAGCAAATCCGGCCATTCTTCCTGACGTTTCGCCCACCGCACAACGACTTCTTTCATCATGCGAAGGTCGTCGATGGCCTCGCCTTTGACGACGTACTTTCGGTATTCGTCTTTCGAAGGTCGTCCGTTTCGCATCACGACGCTGGCCCCGACCCGTTCGTCACCTTGGAGTTGGGCCATGTCAAAGCACACGATGTGGTCGAGGGTGGTCATGCCCAACACCTCCGCCCCTTCATCGGCAGCCCGTTGTTCGAGCGAACCGCTCGATTTGTTTGCCATGCGCTGCAGTTGGATGTCGGCGTTTTGTCGGGCCAAGGTGGCGAGGCTTTCCAAATCACCTCGTTGAGGCGTGCGGACCTCCACTGAACTTCCCCTTCGCTCGTCCAGCCAACTTTGGAGGCCATCGAAAATGGGAACCGGAGAAAGCAAGAGTCGGGGAGGTGTTCGGTGGGTGTAATGTTCAGCGATGAACATCGAGACGGTCTCGCCGATGTCGCCACGATGGACCGCAGGCCATGCTTCCTGGCCCTGAACCATCCCCTCGTCGGCGTGAAGCACGACCAGCGCAGCGAGGTCGCCTTCAGCGGCAAACCCGATGGCATCGCAATCCCGGTAGACTTTGCTTGAAACCACGTGCTGGCTGGTCGTCGCTCGCACGGCGCGTATCATGTCCCTGTGTTGACCGGCCACTTCGTAGGCTTGGGCTTCAGAGGCTGCTTCCATGTCGGCCACCAACTCCTCAAGCAACGGTGCAGCATCGCCGTTGAGGACCCGTCGTACCGCTTTTACGCGGTCATCGTAGCCGTCACCGTTGATGCACGGGCCCGCACACAGGCCGATGTGCATGGACAAGCATCCCTGCGGCAACAATTCCTTGCAGTCCCGAATGCCAAACTGCCTGCGCAACAACTGCATCACCTGTTTGGCGGCTCCTGCATTGGGAAACGGGCCCCATTGTTCGGCTGACTTTGGAGGATGCCTCGTGTACAGGATGCGAGGGAACTCATCGTTGGTCATCGCCAGGTAGGGGAAGGATTTCCCGTCCTTCAACATCGAGTTGAAGCGAGGCATGTGCTCTCGGATGAGTTGGCGTTCGAGCACCAAGGCCGCTTGAGGTGTCTGGGTCACGATGCATTCGATGTCGTCTGCTCTCGCCACCAATTCGGGAATCATGTGACGGTCCGGATTGGAGGAAAAATAGGAACGAATGCGTTCGTTCAATCGGGTGGCTTTCCCGACATACAGCACCCGGCCCTGATTTGTTTTGAACAAATAGACGCCCGGTTCATTGGGTAGGTCGGCCGAAGCCAAGTCCACGGGCATACCGTGCGCACGGAGGCCGTGACTCAAAAGGCCACCCCACCGATACCAACCGCACGGGCGTGGGGATGATTGATGAAGGAGGCGCCTCACCTTTCGTGTGAAGAGTCCATGTTCACCCGGTCGCAAGAACGCTTGCTTCGTTACTTGGGGGGCTTTCCCCAAGCCCTCGAACAAGCATGGGATGTTCCCAGAGAAGTTTCGCTTCCCGGGCTATCGGAAGCGATGGGGGTCGTGCGTTCGGGGCTCAACCAGCCGCTCACGGGATTGTTGGACGATGGCTACATCAGCGTTCGCATCGCTCACGTGATCGGTGGAGGAAGTCGCCGTCGCCAAGTCTACCACATTACCGAGAAGGGCCGTGCCTGGTTGGAAGAACACCCAGCCGCCGCCTCTGCTGGCCTCACAACTGAGACGGAACGCCCCTCCTTGGTCGGACGCCAGGAGGCTTTGTCCGATTTGAAGCGGCTGCTCAACGAACACCGACGAGCCGTTGTTGGTGGGCTTTCGGGAATTGGCAAAACAGCGATGCTGCGCGTGTTCGCCACAATGGCCCAAAGCGAGTATCAGGCCGTTCATTGGGCCGATGCCGATGAATTCACGGACGCCGAAGGCGTTCTTGCAGCGTGGTTTCCCAACCTCTCCGGGCGCCCAAGCGATGAGGAAGCGATGGTTGATTGGACGCTCGAGCAGGGCGAGAACACCTTGTTTGTCCTTGACGACATACACCGGCTCTCCCCGCGTCATTTTGACACAGTGTTGACCTACCTCAACGCCCTCCACGAACGAGGCCAACACCTCGTTGTGGCCGGTCGATTGCCCTTGGTCGAAGGCTTTGATTGGCCGCTCTTGCGCTTGAGCAACCTCGAACTAAAGGAGGCTATCCACCTCCTGGGTGCGCATCTTGAAGAAGCCACACGACTGGACATCGCCAAGGCGTTGGGCGGCCATCCGATGGCGCTCCATCTCTATCAGGAGGGCGCACCGCTTCCCGAGGCAGGCGCAGATATCCAAGCGTTCGTGGAGGAGACCATGCTCAGCGAACTTGGCGAGGATGAACAATCGGCTCTTGACGCCATGGTCTTGTTCCCTCGCCCGCTGCCCGCCGATGTCGCCCCCGGCACGGATTGGGTCGGCTCGCTTGACGACCGTGCGCTTCTGCGTTGGTCAGCCAATTCCAGCGCCTTTGAGGTGCAACATTTGGTTCGCAACGTTCGTCGAACGATGCTGAGCGAAACGCAACTTCGTCAACTGCACGAGGATGCCCTGACGCATTGGGCGCAGCATGCCGAGCATCCAGCCTTTGCCGTCCTGAAGCTCTACCACGCCATGGCCCTGGAATCCGAAGAGGTCGACTCGATGATGGACGGGCACTTTGACCGCTTGATGGCCAGTGAAAGCTCGGCACTCGCCGTCCTGTTCGACCGAGCAACCCAGGAGCGACCCGATGAGGAACGGCTCCACTACTGGGCGAGTCGCGTGGCCCTGCAGCGGCACGAACTCGACCATGCCCGTCATCACCTCGCTCACATCGAATCCGAGGCCATGAAGGATGAACTCGGTCATCACCTCGCACTGTTGGTTGGCGATGAGGACGAGGCTCAACGCCTCCTCGACCGTCAACTCCAGCAAGCGGCCTCTCTCGAACGCGCTCGTATGCTGCTTCGGGCGGCTGTCCAACGCATCGATGACCGATTGTTCGATGAAGAACAGCCGGTTGATGTTGCTGCGATTCATGCGCTGCTCGATGCGGTGACACTTCCTGAAGAGGCAGCCCTGCGTTCGTCGATCATGGTCAGCATGAGCATGATTCAGCACACCATCGCCCTCACGGAAGATGATGAGGGTCGTGCGGCCGACCTCGTCGAGGGTTTGGAAGCCATCAGTTCCCCCACCGACCCGGTGGTGCTCGCCTTGAGGGCCAAAGCCAGCATTCATGCAGCGGGCACTTCGTCCGCTCCATCCCAGCAGGATTTGGAGGCGATCGTTCATCAAGCGATGGACGCACAACCAACGCCCTTCCATCGAGCTGTCATCGGCTTGACATACGCTGAACACCTTGTCAAAACCTCACAAAATGCCAACGAGGTCGTCGCCGACTTACCTGCTCCGGACGCGTTTGAGGTGACGGGTGCTCCTGTGCAACGTTATGCCGGTCGTTGGTGGTACCTTCAAGGGCGCTTGCAGCCCGACCGTGCGGCGATGGCACTCCGAGAATCGGCTCGTTGCTTCCGTGCAGCAGGTTGTCTCAACGCTTCGAAAGCGGTCGCTCGTCGGC
The DNA here is from genome assembly GCA_049617635.1 of Candidatus Poseidonia sp. Lineage (GTDB taxonomy): Archaea > Thermoplasmatota > Poseidoniia > Poseidoniales > Poseidoniaceae > Poseidonia. The sequence goes on along the minus strand of JBMZJQ010000009.1, from coordinate 35,029 downwards.
TGCATCGACTGCTGTGATTCACAATTCAGCGCCGATGAGGGTCTTCGTGTCTTTGATGCCGGGCAGTTGTCGAATTTCTTCGACGATGCATCGCGTCAAGGCGAATTCTTCGTCGGCTTGGACTCGGGCAATCAAGTCGTATTCTCCAAACAGCATCCAGTGGCCTGTCACCAAATCGATGTTCTCAAGGGCCTTGCGAACCATGCTTTCTTGGCCCGGTAGCGTTGTCATCAGCACGAATCCAATGGCCATCGTCTCATCCCTCCACAGCGATCAGGGTCTGTGTTTCTTTGACACCGTCAATCTGGCGAAACGTTTGCATGAGCATCTGTGAGAGTTCTTTTGAACTTGGTGAACTGATGCGGACCAGCAGGTCAAATTCGCCATAGAGCGCATGCACTTCAGCGACGCCTTCGTGGTCGGAGAGGGCCATGTAAACATCGCGTTCGTGCGTGGGTTCGGTCTTGAACAACACAAAGGCGTCAGGCATGGATTCCCCATTCCAAATCGGGTTTTATGGCTTCCTCAAGGCAACGAAGCACCGTCACAGGGGAGGGAACCTTTGAAGAGGGATTGCACAGGGTTCAGATTGATGAAGGGAGGGGCTCCATCAACGGCACGCACCTTGTGGGTCGTTGCTTTGTTTTTGATGCCCCTCACCCTTCACCTGTTTCCCCACGAGGCAACAACGGCGGAGTTACCTACATCCCAACCTGCCGCCGAGGCGCAAGGCAGGGCTCAAACAACATGGTCGGGAACCCAAGTCCTGTCGGGGTCCTACACCGTGAGCGTCACCGACGAACTCATCATCCAAGCGTGCACGGTCGTCCAACTCCCGTCCAACGAACGCATCGTCGTCGAGGGGCGACTGACCGTGCTCGGCACGACGTCCTGCCCCGTGATGTTGCAAGCCAGTGGATTGGGCGACCACGAAGGTATCCAATTCAACGTGAATTCTTCGGGAAGGGGGTCGTTGATTCAGAACCTCACCATCGAGGACGCCATTTACGGCGTGACCATCTTTGGTTCGAACCCCGTGATAGAGAATCTGACGGTCGTGAATCCCGACCGTGTGGCGGTGGATTTGTTCAACTCGGCCGCCCCGCGTATTACCGATTTGTTCGTCGATCAGGCTGGCCGCGATCTTGCCTTCCAAGGCGACTGGCGCTATGGGTTGGGTCTCTCGGTGGGGGCCGGCTCGACGCCCATTGTCAAGAGGGCGACGTTCAGCGATATCTTGACACGGGCGGTCAACATTTGGGGCGCTTCGGGAGGCTTGTTTGATGGCATCACCGTCGACAACTGCTCGGGGTCGTCGTGGTCCATGGTCGCCGGCATTTGGGTTGAGGACAGCCAGCCGCTGCTGACCAACATCACCATTGACACCTCGGACACGGGCATTGTTATCCGGCACATCGACGATGGTGGCTACACCCGGGGTGTCGTTCGAAATGCGCTCATCAACAATTCGATGTACCGTGGTGTCTATGTGGACAAGAACAACCACACCAATTACACCAATTATGAAACGGCTGACTTCACCAATCTCACCGTTCTTGGCACCGGTGGTTCAGGGGCGAAAACAGCCAACATCGGTTATGCAGCCATCGAGGTCAACGCCACCGGTGCGTGGTTTGAAGACACCTTGGTTGCGGATTCCACCACCGTTGGTGTTCGTCTCTACTTCGTCGACAGCACGACCACCTTCCGAAACCTGACCATACGCGATTCAGGTGACCCTGGCCAAGGGCCTCATGAGGCTGGTTTGGCGGTGCGCTCGTCGTTTTTTGCTCCTCGATTTGAGGGGTTGGAAATCAGCGGTTCGGTCGGTCCGGGCGTCTCTTCAACATCCGGTGGAGCGATGCAAGGCTCCGATTGGTCCTTGCACAACAACACCAAGCAGGGGTTGCTCGTCGATCGAGCGACGGTCCATATCAACGGCTTGTCCTTGAACGACAACGGTCAATCCGCCGCCCATATCCTCGACGCCCGCTACGTGATTCTTGAGAACCTCACGGCGGTGGACAACGGTGGCGAACCCACCAGCAATCCGTTGGCGAAAAATCAGGCGGGTCTGTACTTTGAGGATGCCAACGACATTGAATCCGCTTCTGGAGATGTGCGTTGCCGTCACTGTGATGTTTCGGGGTCCACGGGTGCTGGCGTTTATGCTGTGAACTCCGTTGATTTGTGGTTTGACGACCTGACTTTGCACGACAACAATCCGGCCCTGCCCGCGTTGAACATTGACAACAGCGACACCTTGCCTGCGGGTTCGTCCGGGCAGGTCTACATTTCAACGGCCAACATCACAGCCGAAAGTCCCGGCCAACCAGCCGTTTCTCTCGAGCGTGTCGGTGCGGTGGTCGACCAACTGACCATGTCGGGGAACCACACCGGTTTGTATTGGCGGGGAGACAACAACGGCAACCATCCCTCCAGCCTTTCCAACAGCGTCTTGTCCGGTACAGGTTGTGCTCAACTCGTCGGTCACACTGCGCTGGGCGGTGTAGGAAACACCGTTTCAGCAGCCTGTACGGGAACCGTTTCGTTGGAGAACAGTGCAGTGAATTGGTCGGGCTTCACCGACGAGGTCGGCACCTCCCCCAACCCCCACGTGATTTCCCTTGACGCCACGTCTTCGCTCCACCTTCACCAACCGGTGGACGTTTCTCTCCCTTCAGCCTCCATCGCCACAGGTGCCTTCATCGACGTGGCCTGGGACGTCATGGTCTGGGTGGTGAACAACTACTCCAACGGAATCCCCAACGCAGTGGTGAACGTCTCCTTCTCGGATTTTGAACCCTACGTTGTCATGATGACATCCGATTTGGGCTACGTGTTTCTCCCCGATTTCGTCGGCCAACGCTGGACGGCTTCCGGGGCGAGCGCCTACAACACGGTGAATGCATCCTGCGGTTACGACAGCGTGTTCAACTCCTCCAGCACCACCCTCGATGCTGACCAACTTGTGATGTGCCTGCTTCCCCTCGACAACCAAGCGCCGTTTCTGATGTGGACGTCGCCCGAAGACAGCAGCGTCTACCCGTCCCAGTCCGAAGTCGAGTTCAACGCCTCGGATTCATGGGATTTGGACAACGACACCCTCACCTATTCTTGGTCGTCCTCTATCGACGGTGTGTTTGCATCGCAAACCGATTCCTTCGTCGTCAACGACCCCAATACCGGGTTTTCATTGAGCGACGGCATTCATCAAATCACGTTGGAGATTTGCGACCCAAGCCACTGCGTGTCCGAAACCCGAACCATCGAACTGGTCAACTTCGCCCCGGTGTTGGTGGTTGATTTCGAACCTGCTCTCAACCCGTGGAGCGAACTCATCATGCCGCAAACGGGCACGGTTACCGTCAACACCACCGGAACCTACGACCCCGAGGGCGACGACTTTGCTTGCATGATCAAGTTCAGCGGATACAACCGTCAGGGCTCCGGCTGGGGCAACCAATGGGGATGTCCCGAGGAACTCACCTACACCTTCGACCACGTTGACGATGACCCTCCCGCCTCGTTTACGATGACCGTCATGGCTTGGGATGAGGTCGGCAACAACGCCACCTACAGCGTACCGGTCATGCTCTACAACGAAATTCCTGACCCGGTGTTCACCGTGGAGCGTGCCGGCAACGACAGCGCCTCCATCGTCCTGCTCAATGGAAGCGGCGTGAGCGACCCCGAAGGCGATGCGCTCACCGTGACCTACACTTCATCGATTGACGGCGTGTTGAGCGTCGGGCCTCTGTCGTGGGAAGGCTACCTCTCTCGCGGCGTTCACACCATCACCATGGAGGTCACCGATGACCGTGCTGAGCATGCCAACCAGTCGAAGTCAACCTCCGTGCTCATCACGGTTGACAATTCAGTCCCGCATGCGGTCATTGACTCACCGCTTTCTCAAACCTTTGAGAGCGCCGAGTTGATCTCGTTCTCTGCCAACGGTTCGGGTGACTTCGACGCAGCCTGCAGTTCCTTCCCAACCGAAGGCAATTGGGTGTGCGCACCGTTTGAGCCCTCAGCCGGTACCGAGTACTTGGTGGTCACCTGGACCAGCGACATCGACGGCCGTTTGACCCCGGAAGGTCAAGACTGGCTGCTCTTCGAGACCCGTTTGAGCGCAGGGACCCACACCATCACGCTCTCGGTGGACGACGGCATTCACGACCCGGTGGTGGCCACCCGAGACGTTACGGTGACGGCTTCGGCACCGGTGTTGGGTCTGGTCAGTCCGACCCATGACTCGACCCATCCGTCATCGGCCACGTTGGTGTTGGACGCTTCAGAAAGCGAGGACTTCGACGGTGATGCCTTCACCATCACCCTCCGTTCCTCCGAAGAAAACGAGCCCTTGCTCGTTGATGTTGACCCCATGGCTCAACACGATTTCACGCTCTTGGCAGGCACCCATTTGATGACGGTCACGCTCACCGACGAAACAGGGATGTCGCGCGACGAGACCTTCACGCTCACCATCACCCAATCCGGCCCCGTCATGGTTCTCATCTCTCCTGAAAATCGTCAGTCCATCGAGGCCGGCGGCGTGTTGGTGCTCGAGGAAGCCTCCTACGATGCTGACAACGACTTGGTGGTTCGAGAATGGCGGCGTTGGTCGGCCGAATTGAGTTACCCCGAGGTGTTGTCCACCCGTTCAATGGAGAACATCACCGGTTTGCTTCCCGGCGAATACCACCTTTCCCTCTACATCGAAGATGCTCGTGGAAATTGGGTTGAACAGCACCTCAACATCACCATGCAGTCCAGCCTTCCTGAACTTGACCGGGATTCGCTCACCCTGAGTTCACAGACCTTCGTGGAGAATGAACTCTCCTACCTGTCGGTCAGCATCGCGCTGAGCGACCCCGACGGCACCACGCAGGACGTCCGTGTGAACATCACGCATTACATTCAGCAGTGGGAGGTCAACCTGAGCGATGAAGACGGTGACGGCGTTTGGGAAGGTGTGGTCGAATGGCGCCCGGAATCGACCGGCAGGCCCCTGCTGAAGGTCATCGCTCGGGACGGTGTCGGTGAAAGCGCCAACATCGATTTCGTCTCCCGCAATCTCGTGGTAGAAGAGGGTGAAAGCGACAACCGTGCGATGATGCTCGGGCTCTCGGTTGGTGGACTCATCGGTGCAGCCCTCCTCGTCGCATGGTTGGTTCAACGTCGACGCCGAGCCGTCGAGGAATTGGATCTGCTGACTTCGTGGGACGCGTTCCGTGCACCTGCTCCAGAATCCACCGATACCAAGACCGTTCCTTCGCTCGAATCCAACATCATGGACGGCACCGAAGAAGTCCAAGCAGAGCTCGACGACCTGTTGTGAACTCAGCCTTGCTGCTCCGGCAAGGTGTTGTTGCTGGAGTCGGGGTTGGTCTCAAGACTGCCCCAAGGCGTGCGCGTTCGGTGAAGGCCAAAGCGTCGAGCGAAGAGGAACCTCAAATTCTTCCATCCGTCGCCCCAGGTGTGAATTTCGGCTTCGCCGACCCGAGGACGGTACGGGACCGAGATTTCGATGGCCTTCTTCTTTCCAAGATGACGTCGTGCGAGGATTTTGATCTCCTCGCTCAGCGGCATACCATCGTTGGTCGGGCGCATCTTTTCGTTGTCAAAAATGGATTTGCGGAACACCCACATGCCCGTTTGTGAGTCTTTGATACCGTACCAAAACAGCACACGGGCGGTAAACGACAGGACCCAGTTCCCAAAGCCGTGAAGGCCCGACATCGACCCGTCTTCGGCCTTTGAAAGACGATCGCAGGTGATGAAATCGAGGTCGTCGTCAATCAGGCGCTTGACCAAATCCGGCACCAATTCCGCAGGGTAGGTGCAATCGGCATCCATGGTGACGATGATGTCGTTGCTGGCCACATCGAATCCGCTGCGATAGGCTCGGCCGTACCCCTTGCGGGGCTCCAGGTGAACACGGATGCCCTTCTCTAGTGCAATCTCTCGGGTTCGGTCGGTGGAGTTTCCATCAACGATCATGATTTCGAGGTCCTTGCACCAACCGCGTGGGATGGCATCGATGGTTGGACCGAGGGCTTCCTCCTCGTTGCGGGTGGGAAGAATGACCGTGACGGAAACGGGAAGCACTTCGCCCATGACCCCGCGAGCCAAAGTTGCCCCTTCAAAGGTTCGCATTCAAGCACGGCCGTTCCCAACGCCCTGTTTCAATGACCTTCAAATGCCATTACGGCCTCGACCGTGGCATGCACATCGCCTTGGTGTCGGGAGAATATCCTCCTCGCTGGGGCGGCATAGGCTCCGTGGTCTATCACCTCGCAGGGCATTTGGCGGCGCGTGGCCATGACGTCACCGTCATCACGCGAACACATGCCCAAGCAACGCCTCAACAGCCGGGGGTGAGCGTGCTCCACGTACCTTGGCTCAAGGCCCCCATGGCCTTTACTCGCTCGTACGGAAAACACGCCCTGACCGAACTGCGTCGTTTGCATCAGGTCAAACACGTGGATGTGGTGCACACGCTGCTTCCGTTGGTCAGTTGGACCGTCAAGGAATACCGATGGGTGGAGGAGAACATCGCCCCCGTCGTTTCGGCCCTCAACGGAAGTTGGATTGGTGAACGCGAGGGGATGAAATTGGCTGCTCAGCACAAGGAAGCAGCCACCTGGAAGAATCCCAACGACTTGGCCATCTTGTTGACCGGTGGATGGTATGCCAAATACGAACAGGCTGGCTTGGAAGGTTCGTCCATGTGCGTGGCGATTTCCGAGTCCACCCGGAATGAATTCGAGCGATGGTACCGTCCTCCAGAAGATTGGGAATGCGAAACGGTGCTGTACGGCGTTGACCACAAGGTGTTTCGACCCGTCGACCACGACCATGAGGAAGACCAACTCGCCTACGAAGCGGTGCGCAAAGCCTACGAAGCTGCTGACGAGGCTGCCCTCAACGGCGAGGCCACGACATCCACCCCACTCCTGCTCGCCGTCGGGCGGTTGGTGGCTCGCAAAGGGCATCGAACGTTGCTCAAAGCCATGCCCTCCATCCTCAAAGAACACCCCGGAGCGCGGTTGGTGATCGTTGGACGAGGACACATGCGCAAGACCTTGATGCGACAAGCCAAGCGCTTGGGTATTGCTCACGCCGTCCATATCCAACCGGGAATGAGTTTTGACAAACTGGCGTTGCATTTCCGCTCAGCGGACTTGGTGGTCTATCCATCCTATTACGAGGGTCAAGGTCTCATCCCATTGGAGGCCCTCGCCAGCGGCACGCCCGTGGTGACCGTCGACCAAGCGCCGCTGACCGAAATGATCGACGAGACCGTCGGCGGTCTGTTCACGTGCGGTGACCCTGAAGATTTGGCACGGGCGGTGAATCACTGCCTGTCCAACCCCGAGCAGCGAACCGAACAGATGGTCCGAGGTCGCCAACGCGTGCTTGACCACTACACCTACGAGCACAACGCCGTGGCCTACGAACGCATCTACGAATCGGTCCTCGAATAGGGAAACGAGGCCATCGGAAGTTCCTTTTTGTCAAGGCAGCACGACGGGCCATGCAGGCAAAGGCCGTGGCGCTGTCGTTGTTGGTCGTGACCCTCTCGCTCTCCGGATGTTTTGGAGAAGAGGCCATTGTTTCCGAACCGGTGGAGGAGGAACAAGAGGACGTCCGTGTCTTCGTCACCGACAAGACCGGAGCCATGGTTGACCTCCCGTTGGTTGAGATGACGTTCCAGTTCAGCGACGTTGGTGAGACCGGAAAGGAGCCGAGCATTGGCATCACCTCCAGCGGGTGCATCTTCTTCATCGCCATGGAGAAGGTCATGCGCTCGTGCGACTACGGTGAATCCTGGGAGGAATCCCAAGACCCCGTCATGTGCTCACCCACCACCAGCGACCCTTACGGATGGGTGGACCCCATCACCGACCGTGTCTTTGGCGTTCAGATGATCGGGCTTGAAACATCGTGGATTTGCTGGAGCGACGACGACGGCGAAACATGGATGGGGAACCCCCACGACTCGGGGACCACGCCGCTCAACGACCACATCAAACTCGCCAGCGGTCCTTGGACGGACAGCGGTTACGGTGCGCTTGGCCAGATCACGACCAACTTCTACGAGACCGCCGTGTATTATTGTTACAACAAATTGGCAGGTATCTTCTGTTTCACCAGTGTGGACGGTGGCGCAACCTTCGAACTCGGTGGCCAAATCATCGGCCTCGCCACCACCAATGGCGGCCTTCACGGTGCTATTTCCACCGCCCCCGACGGGACGGTTTACGTGACGCCCCGTGTGGCGACTCCAACGGTCATCGTCTCGAAGGACAACGGCTTCTCGTGGTTCGAACGCACCATGGGCGAGGACACCGGAACCCCCAACCCTCGCAAAAACTCAGAGGTCTCAGCCGATTCCGATTCCAACGCCTACCACGTTTGGACGGGAGCCGACGAAGGCGTGTACATGTCCCGTTCGATGGATTCGGGAGAAACCTGGGAACAAGAGAGCATCCGAATTTCACCGGTGAACGTCATTTCATCGGTCTTCCCACAAACCGATGCTGGAGACGCCGGACGCATCGCCATCACCTATCTGGGCAGCGAGAACGACGAGATGCTCAACCAATCGGACATCGACGGCAACCCCTGGAACGGCAACGCTCACTACGCACCCAACAACGTGTCCTACCACCTTTACATCACCTATTCACTCAACGCTTTGGACGAAAACCCCACCTTCTACACCTATCGGGTGACCGATGACCCTGTCCAAATGGGTTCCATTTGCCTCAATTCTGGCGATTGTCGGGACATCGGCGGCTCGAACAGGAACCTGCTTGATTTCAACGACCTCCACATCGACCGTGAAGGGCGCGTGTACGTTGCTTTTGCAGACGGGTGCACCGGCGAGTGTGCAACCAACGAGAACGCCACGGCCGAAGATTCCCGGGACGGACGCGGCTCGGTGTATTACTTGGCCAGCGGACCGAGTCTCTATGCTGAGTTCGGGAAATTGGAACCACTGCTCGATTGAGCGAGATGCAAGGGACCCTTTCGCTCGTACACGAGTACATGAGTGCCCTATGAATACACGGGTTCGCAATGGGCCCTTTACAACCCTAGCCCTACTATACTCACGTAAAAGCTAGAGTTGTCGATTTCACCAGAACTTCTCTTGTTCGGCTGAGCCATATCCCTCGGGCACTCCCCATTTTTTGTTGTAGAAGTCCACAGGAATGGCTCCATTCCCTCGATCAACTGCGTAGTTATCTTCGTAAACAGCTTCTACTTTAGGGGCTGGCCCATCGTATGTCAAGTACCAGTCTTCTGAGACGCCGGGGCCGCTTTCAGTCCCGTCCGGCCCGACCCAATTGTCTTTGGAATGGGATTCTTTGGTTTCATTTTCTTCGTTCTCTTTCATTCTCATCGTCAAACTGACATCCGGCCTTGGTAACTCCTTGTTGAGTTCCGGAATCACCTCGAGTATCTTCCTCCTATGGCCTATGTACGTGAAGAAGCCCTTTCCGTCAACCAACACGGTGGTGTAGTCAGTCGGATCAGAGTCTTCTCCTCCTCCCATTGTAATCTGCTTTACATCTAGCTGGTCTATGTTGAATGTTCTTTCTCGAAACCTGATGCTAGAATGCAGTATCTGCCTTGAGAATAGTATCATGCTCGAATCCGCTTCCCTTTCGACCACCATCCTGTAGGAGTAGGATATGTAGCCTAAGAATAGGACGGAAAGGGCGAACGGCCCGACATCCCTGAAGAGCGGAGCGAGGTCCCTACCCGTCCAAATTCCCTCAATGAGAACGAAGAGAGGCATTGCCCCAAGGAACACGCTCAAATTGGATAGTATGTGAGTGATTTTACTGCCAGAAAGGGAAACTCGAGAATTGGTCATGATTAGACGTGACTATATTGAATTATCAACTTTTTACCTTCTTTTTACAAACATCTCAATTACACAAGGTGTCCATGATGTTGCAACTCATGCAAAGTAGCGAGCTCGAAGTTTCCGCAGACTGAGGCGCACACCAAAGAGCAGTTTCCGCCACGATGACAACCGGACCGGTTGGCTGAAGACGTCGCCTGAGCGGCGAACGATTTCGTTGAAGATGGAGGAATAGGCATCGGCCATGATCTCGGGCTGGACTCGTGCCCGAGTGTCAAGGTAGTCAAAGAGGTGCGTGGCAGAGGCTTGGTGGCGCTTGACGACATCCATGTATTCCACGATGAAGCCACGCCAGGCCAGGGACTGCGCGACGTTTTCTCCACGAAGCTTGTCCAAACTGATGTTGTGCGAGGCCAGCACTTCTTGTGGCAGGTAAATTCGCCCTCGCTCCATGTCTTCGTTGATGTCGCGTAGGACGTTGATGAGTTGCATCTGGATGCCCAAATCGATGGCGTGGAGGCGTGCTGCCCGGTCTTCATAGCCGTAGATTTCGATGAGGATTAAGCCGACAGCCGAGGCCACTTTGTAGCAGTAGGAACGCAATTCATCCCATGTTTGGTTTTGGACGGGGTAAAGGTCGTCTTCCATGCCCTCAATCACCGTTTCAAAGTCGTTGAGTTTGATGGGGTAGCGAGCAAACACATCTTGGAGGGCGATGAAAATGGGGTGGTCGTTGGCCGTGATGGTTTGCTCGTGTGCTTGGTTGATTTTCATGCGGATCTCGGTCAACGCCATCATGCGACGGCGGTGTTCTTCGGGAGGAAGAACAGGTTCTTTCCCGCTGTGAATCTCGTCAACCAAGCGTTGGCGTTCGTCGGTGGCCAACTTCAGATGTTCGGTTTCAACCACGTTGGGTTCCTCATCCCCGTCCACGATGTCATCCACCCATCGGCACAGGGCGTAAACGGCGTGAACGGCTTTGCGCTTCTCCAATTGCAACGCACTGAAGGACGAGTAAAACGTCGTTGAGGCCTCTCTGCACACCGCTTCACAGTAGTCGTAGGCATTGGCGACGAGAAGCGATTTCATCGGGAGCACCTCAGGCTGATGTTGGGGTTCCGCTGGAAGGTTCTTTTGAGGTTTTGTTGAGTGCCGCACGGCCTTGCTTCGACCGCTTGCGACTTTCAAACCACGTGTCAACACCGTTCCAATCAGGGATGATGCCCAAGCTGTCGAGCAGCAACTTGCTGCTGATGCGTGCCGATTCGTAAATCACAGGGAGCCCACTTCCGGGGTGCGTGCCTCCACCGACGAGGTAGAGGTTGTTGATCTCGTCAAACTGGTTCTTTGGACGTCGCCAAAGCATTTGGTCGAGGCCGTGGGCGAGGTTGAAGACCGCTCCTCGGTAGCAGTGGTCGCCCCAGTCTTCGGGCGTGATGACCATCTCGGTCACGATGTGGTCTCGGATGTTTTCAAACCCGAGTTTGGATTCAATTTGGTCCAGGATTCGGTCTCGGTAAGCGTCCTTCTCTTTGGACCAGTCAATGTTGTCGTGAACGTGGGAAACGGGGACGAGGGCGTACACCGTCGAACAACCATCGGGGGCAAGTCCGGGGTCGGTCACGCAGGCGTTTTGGACGTAGACAGAGGGGTCGTCCCACGTGATTTTGTGATGCTTTTCGATGTCTTCCAAATTTTGCTCGTAGTTTTTCGAAGCGTAGATTTGGTGATGGGGCAAGTCGTTGTAGGTTCGGTCAACGCCGAGGTAGAGCATGAACGTGGAACAGGAATACTTCTTCTTGTCCAATTTCTTGTTGCTCCACTTCTTGCGAACGGTGTCGGGGAAGAGTTGGGTCATACCGTTGGCGAAGTCAGCGTTCATGATGACGCGGTCGGCGAAGAACTCGCCGTTGCTCGTTTTCACGCCTTTGATGGTCTTGCCGTCCATGATGACCGATTCAACGGCCTCGTTCATGCGGAAGGTCACGCCGAGATCCTTGGCGATGCTCGCCATGCGTTCGCTGACGCTACCCAGCCCTCCAATCGGGTGGAAAATACCGTATTCATACTCGAGGAAGGCCAGCATGGTGAACAAACTCGGGCAGTTGAAGGGCGACATGCCCAGGTACTTCGTTTGGAACGACATGGCCAACATCAGGCGGTCGTCGTCAAACAACTTGAGCAAGTCACCTGCGACGGAACGCTGCGGGCGAAGGACGCCTGCAACACGCATGGCTCGCTTTGACAACAAATCGCTCGGGCCGTACCAAGGTTCCTGCAGGCAGGCTTTGGATTTGGCCAACTTGAGTCGGTTGTCCACAACGTACCGGCGGAAGGCGTTGGCGTTGCTGTCCCCAGAGAGGTCTCGAATGCGCTCGGTCATCTGGTCGAGGTCGCTGGTGCAGTCCAGTTGACCGCCCTTGCCGAAGATGAGTCGGTAATTGAGATCCAGTTTGTGGAGGTTGAGTTCTTCATGAGCGTCCATGCCGATGGCCTTGAAGATGTCTTCAATGACTTCGGGATAGTGGAAAAAGGTTGGTCCCAGGTCAAACTTGAATCCGTCTCGGTCAAACACTTTGTTGCGTCCACCAACCGATCCCGACCGTTCAAACACGGTGACATTCACGCCTGATTTGGCAAGGAGGAGGGCTGAAGCGAGGCCTCCTGGACCGGCTCCAATGATAGCAACATTAGGTGAAGCGCTTGCGCTCATAGGTTGAGGTGAGGTCACGAGCATATAAAGGGGGGTTTTCGTCCTAAAATAAACTCAAAAAATAACACTCTACTGGTCTTGGTTGATGATGGTGTGAGGGTCGATCAGCACGGAAAACTCGTCCAAGTACGGACCCATCGAACTGATTAAATCAACATCGGGGTGGCCTTTGAGCACCATGCCGTCCATGTACATGAGCGACCGGATGATGGGAAAGGCTTCCTCTCCAAAGGAACACCCCGCCAACACAGCAGCCTTCACGGTCTTCATCATCTGCTCTGTGAGCGAGACTTCGCTGACCGATGTCCCGACAAATCCGTCGTACAATTCGTTCATGGAAGTGTAGTAGGTTTCCAGCGTTTTCCCACTGGGCTTAACAGCCGCCATCGTCAACATGGCGTCAAAGGCGTGCATCAATTCGCCTTTGGCAAGGAAGTAGAAGAAGCCGAAGAGGGCGTTGCGAACATGTTCAGGAGCGTTGCAGATGGCACCGGTGTCGATGAAGAAGAAGTTCCCCTCTTCGTCCATCATCGCGTTGCCGGGATGAAGGTCGCCGTGGAAGGTGCCGATGCCGAACATGAAGGCACCGTGAATACGAAACAATTCCAACATGTTGGGCCACGTGAGGGTGCCTGCCTCAAGATGGTCTTCGAGGGTAGGGTGGGTGATTTCCTCCATCACCAGAATGTGTTGGTTGGAGAGGTTCTCCCACATCGTCGGAAAACGAAGTTTTGGCATCGGGAAATGGGCTTCAATGTCTTCTGCTCTTGCGGTCAATTGACGGCGGCCGTCGATTTCGTTGGTGAGGTTGAGCTCGCGAAGGGTGTAATCCTCGATGTGAGCGAGCAGACCGATGGGGTTGCCGACTTTGCGCAATCTCGGGTTGAAGAACAACCCCAATCGAATCCATCGCTTCATGCGCCGGACGTCGCGTTTGAAGGAGGCTTCAAAATCGGCTTTGATGATCTTCACCACGACTTTCGTTCCATCGTTGAGCACCGCCCGGTGAATCTGCCCGATGCTGGCGGCGGCAAACGGCTTGGGTTCGATGGATTGGAAGTGGTCAAGGAACCCAGGAGGAGCAAACTTGTCGAGCAGTGCCTGAGAATTTTCTTCGGGGATGGTGGCTGCCCGGCTGTAGAGGCGTTGCAGTTCGATGCACCGTTGCGGTTCGATCAAGTCGGGGCGCAGGGCAAAGATTTGACCGAGTTTGACAGCGAGCAACCCCATGCGTTGAATGGCATCAATATCAACCGGTTTTTTCCCTCGCAGTTGCCGGAAAAACCGAAGAAAAGTGAGCAGTTTCATCGCGAAGCACCTCAGTCGCTCAGTTCGATGGGGTTGAGGTCGTAATGATGGATGATGTAGTGCCAGAGGTCGTCCTTTGCACCGCTTCCCTCAACCCGCTGAATGACGACGTTAGCGTCTTTGGCGAATCGTGTGGAGAGGGCACCTTCGATGATGCCGTCGTCCATTTCCCACATCGGGAGGGCATCGGGGTCGTTGACGGGAGGGTGATTCAGTCCGACCACCACGTGGAACTGGGGGTCCACATCGTATTGAAGAAGGCCCAGTCCAGCGTGCTCCCACCAGTCCATCATCTCGTCAAGAAATTCGATGTTGTTTTCTATAGAACGGAGTGAGAAGGCGATTTCTTGGCCCACACGATTCCCAATTTGTCGCAGCATCCGTCCGATGTCAATGCCGAGAACTTTGAGGTTGGACAGTTTCCCTTCCGTCAAGCGCATGCGTGCTTCGTTCACTTCATTGCCAGCGGCGAAGAAGGCATCCGGGTCAAACGGGGTGTCTTCTTCGGGGAGTTCTCCGTCAAAGCCAAGCGCCACAGAGACGTTCTTGAGAAACGAACCCTCGCCAATGGTCAGACGCAACGGGTCGTTGATTTGATTCTCGGTGAACCGCGCTCGAGCCGTCGAAAGCGGTACGGCCCCTTCCCATATGGCGTCAATGAGGTGTAGATGGGCTTGTGAGAACGGTCCTGATTCGATGATGAGGGCGGCGTCTTCCTTGCCTCGCCCCACCGGGTTGTCTTCGATGTTGAGGTATTGAATGACTTCGGATTGGTCCTGCACAAACCCGAGGGAATCCAGTTCATCGGAGTGGCGGACCTCAATGCTGGTGTGAAGTTGGTCAAAGAAGCGAAGGGTTCGACCGTCCAAATGCGTGATGATTTGCACCACGACACCTCGGACGGCCGCTGTGTTGACGGCTTCAAGGGCTTCTGGATTTCGGCAGAGGTGGAGGATTCCAAATTGACCGAGCAGCAAGATCAACCGTTCTTCAGCGTCGTTGGCCATCTTTTGGAGGCGGTTGTAGATATGGCCTCGTTCTTTGAGCACTGCGAAGCGTGGGTCGTCGATGGTTCGGCGCTTTTTCTCGTAGGAAGCGTCGGTTTCAGTGATGCCCTTGGAGAGGTTTTCAAACCCGTCAACGAGGCGGTCAAGTTGCTGTTTTCTGGATTGGATGATGTGCTCCATGGCTTCGTTGATTCGGAGGCTGGAAAACAGCATTGGCCGGTCCGCAGTGGCCGTGACGATGCCCATTTCCTGCAGGCGTGAGAGGCTGTTGTACGCATCGAGTCGCGTGGTGTTGAGTTCCTTGGCCAGTTCAGAAGCCTTCATTTTGGGCCGGGATCCGAGAATCATGATCGAACGCACTTCTCGCTCGTTCAACCCGGCTTCGAGAAGAAGCTCGTCCCACATTCAAGCATCCCCCGTGACCTGTGAGATGTCGGCGAGAATACGGGCGACGTGTCGCCGTGGTCGGAACAACCAGTCATAGACGTAGTGGATGGTATCGTCGGGACCGATCAAAAACGAGGATTTTGCAGGGAACTGACCTACGTGCAACGGGACATTGAACATCGTTCCAACTCGGCGTTCAGGGTCGGCCAGCAAGGGGAAGGGAAGGTCGCCAAGTTCTGCCTTGAACGAAGCCAAACCTTCAACCGAACCCGGCCCAACACCTACGATTGAACATCCAGCGGACGCAAAGAGGTCGTGTTGCTCTTTGAAGGTCAGGCAGCCTCGTTTGCAGGTGGGTGAATTGTGCCTTGAGTAGAAGAAAATGATTCGCCAAGTACCGTTGAGGGTAGCACTATCAAACACGACTCCGTTCTCGTCCTCGAGCGTGAACTGAGGTGCTTTTTGACCGACGAGATTGATTTTCATGCAGGTGGCCTCAGATGGGGAGGAGGTGGCCCATTCGAGCCGCCTTTGTGGAGAGATAAGCTTGGTTTTGGGCGCATTGGCCAACGATGATGGGTACACGGTTGACGACTTCGATACCGTGGTCAAGCAGTTGCTGACGCTTGTCGGGGTTGTTGGTGACCAATTCCACCCGATTAACGCCCATGGCGTAGAGCATTTCGGCAGCATAGTCGTACCGGCGGGCGTCACCGGGCAGCCCCAGTGCCAGGTTGGCATCGAGCGTGTCGAGTCCGGTGTCTTGCAGGGCATAGGCTTGCATCTTGGCGAACAAACCGATACCTCTTCCTTCCTGCCTCATGTACACAATACCACCGTGGCCGGCGTCTTGAACGGCTTTCATCGATGCGTGGAGTTGTGGTCCACAGTCGCACCGCAAGGAGCCAAAGGCGTCGCCGGTCAGGCATTCCGAGTGGATGCGCACCAGCGGCGTCCCCTTCGACAGGTCTCCGACGTAGAGGATGCAGTGTTCCTTGCCGTCCATCGGATCTCGGAAGGCACGAATGCGAAATTCGCCGTGCTCGGTGGGAAGGACAGCGTCCGCTTCGGGGGAAGTAGAGGATGGTAATCGGGAAGCCCTTAGCATGTTAGAAAAATCCCTCAGTTTCTATATAAACACTCGTCTTTTCCTTCGCTGGGTCTAAACCGTTCTTGATATACTCATAACGTCCAAAATTAACACATGGCCCCGTTAATGTGTGACCTCGGCGTTGCGTCAAGGGTCATGAAGAACGGGAAAGTTCTCCTCGTTCAGGAGGCTCACGGACGCCACAAAGGCCAGTGGGGCTTCCCCAAAGGGCACGTCGAGGCCAACGAAAGTCCGGAGGAAGCTGCGCTCCGAGAACTTGCGGAGGAAACCGGTCTGAAGGGCAAACTCATCGGGCTGGCTGGTGTTCGAACCGCCCTGCGCCCCAAAGGCCCGGCTGTTTTCTTGTGTTACGACGTTCACGTCCGAGACGACCAACCCATCAAAAGCGATGACGAAATCGCTTCGGTGGCGTGGTGCTCCCTTGAAGAATTGAAAGGGCTTCGTTGGGTTTCCGAAACGATGCACCAACTCGCTCTCGACGGACTTCGAGCACCAGCAGCCATGGTTGGTCAGCCCGGTTTGACGGCCCGCACCGCACCGTATGCTGTTTACCGGTCGGGGCACTTGATGCAGCCCAACGGGAGGTTGCGAACGTGATTCCTACCAGCCGTCTGCAAATTTACGGCCATCCCAACGAGGACGGCGACATCATCGTGTACTGGATGACCTCTGCTCGCCGACCGCACTGGAACCACGCGCTCCAGCACGCCATCGATTTGGCTCGATCAAACGGGTTGCCGCTGGTGGTCATCGAATGCTTGGCGCTGAACCACCGCTGGGCCAACGACCGCATTTCCACCTTCGTCCTCCAGGGCATGGCCGATAACCGTGAATCGTTCTCCGGTTCCGGCGTGGCCTACATCCCGTATGTAGAGACCAAGAAGAAGGAAGCCTCTGGCCTGCTTCGGGGATGGTTGCACCACGCCCGAGCGTGTGTTATCGATGATTATCCAACCTACTACCCCAAGCACGTCCTGGACACCGCCATCGCTGTGCAGCCGTGCGAAATTCACGTCGTTGATTCCAACGGCTTCATGGCCATGCGGGCGCAGGGTCGTGACTTCTCAACCGCCTATTCGCTTCGCAGGCATCTGCACAAAACCATCCGGGAGCACATGCATGAATTCCCACTCGCCCGACCGTTGGACAACACGGCCGACCTCCAACCCTTCGATGTCAAACTGGCAAAGGCCGTGTTTGAGGAAACGAACACGCCAATGACGCCTTACGAGTTCATTTGGCGTGTCGCAGAGGGCGGCGATGTTGGGCAGAATGCCTTGTCAACACTCAGCATTGACCATACCGTTCGCCCCGTCCTCGGGAAGCGAGGCGGTCACCTCGAAGGCCGACGTCGCTGGAAGGAGTTCTTCGGTGAGCGACTGAGCAACTACCACGAAATGCGGAACCATCCCCAAGAGCGAGGTGCCAGCGGACTTTCCCCGTGGCTTCATTTCGGTCACATCAGTGTCCATTCGATTCTTCACGATGTCTTCACCCACCACCAATGGGACGTGTCGCTGGTGAATTTGCCCAACGACGGTCGTCGGCAAGGATGGTGGGGGTTGCCACAACCGGTGGAAGCCTTCCTCGACCAAATCATCACGTGGCGGGACATCGGTTTCATCCATTGTGCCATGGTGGAGAATCACACTGAGTACGAATCGCTGCCACAATGGGCGCTTACCACGTTGGGGGAACACGCTGCCGATGACCGCCCCTACCTCTACACCTTTGAGGAATTTGAATCCGCAGCCACCCACGATCCCTTGTGGAACGCTGCCCAAAACCAACTTCGCCAGGAAGGCATTATCCACAACTACCTCCGCATGTTGTGGGGGAAAAAAATCTTGGAATGGTCGCCCGACCCGAAAACAGCCATGGAATGGATGATTGCGCTCAACGACCGATGGGCCCTCGACGGCCGTGATCCAAATTCCTACACCGGTATCGGTTGGGTGCTCGGTAAATTTGACCGTGGATGGACTGAACGCCCCGTTTACGGAAAAATTCGCTGCATGACCAGCGCCTCCACGGCTCGCAAATTCAGCACCAAAGCCTACGTGGAAAAGTACACCAGCGGTTCAAACCAATCGACGTTGCTCGGTTCGGGCCCGTCCTTTTATTCAGCTCACCAATGAGGAAGCAGCATGCCCGTCTTTCAACACACGGCCACCTACGAGGCATCTGCGGAGGACGTCTGGGCATGGTACGACAGCCCCGGAGCGTTTCGCCGCATCATGCCTGAATGGGAAGGCATCCAACCGGTCGAAGCAGGCGCCCTGGTCGACGGAGCAAAAACCCGTTTCCGCATCCGTTTAGGGCCATTGCGACCCATGTGGGTGGCGCGACATCACGGTGTTGTGCCCGGTGAAGTGTTCTGCGACGTGATGGAAAAGGGACCGTTCGGCGCTTGGGACCACGAACACCGCTTTGTTGCCAACCAAGACGGAACCTGCAACATCAAGGACACCGTTCAGTGGCGTCTTCCGTTCCACCCCCTCACGTTTTGGACGGCACCGTTCACGGTGAAAGGACGATTGAACCAGATGTTTGCCTACCGAACGCTCCGCGTCCAGCAAGACCTGGAACGGATCGCCGCCTTTGCCGACCAACCGCGTCAATCCATTCTCATCAGCGGTTCAACCGGGCTGATTGGGATGCAATTGTGTGCGTTTTTGGCTGCTGCAGGCCACCGGATCACTCGGTTGATTCGCCCCTCCACCACCTTGCCACCCGACGCCGCCCAGGACGCGGTTGTGGTGTGGGACGACCAAACAGGCGAGGTCCTTGAAGGCGATTTGAACGGGTTCGACACGGTGATTCATCTCGCCGGTGCTGGCATCGGAGATAAGCGCTGGAACGCCAAACGTAAGGAGATTATTCGAACGAGCCGAACCGTTCCAACCAACCACCTTGCTCGGCTTCTTGCCAACTTGGAACGCCCTCCTGCCACCTTTCTTTGCGGCTCTGCCATCGGGTTTTACGGTAATCGCGGCGATGAAGTCTTGGATGAAACATCAACGGCAGGAGAAAACCTTCTCGCAGAGATTTGCCAAGCGTGGGAGAGTGCTGCGCAACCAGCCATCGATGCAGGCCTTCGAACGGTGTTCCTCCGTACCGGCTTGGTGACCACGCCCATGGGAGGGGCGCTGCAAAAATTGTTGCTCCCGACGAACCTTGGTGCAGGCGGGCCGGTGGGCGGTGGCAAGCAGTTCTATTCGTGGATTTCACTCGACGACCAAATTTACGCCATTCATCACTTGATGATGACCGCGGCCTGCGAAGGCCCTTACAACCTCACGGCGCCCACACCAGTTCGCCAGAAGGCCTTCGCCAAGGCCCTCGGCAAGGTCATGCGTCGTCCGTGGTTTGCTCCAGCGCCAGGTTTTGCGCTGCGCATCATGTTTGGCGAGATGGGGCAAGCGCTGGTCTTGGACGGGCAACGCGTTCAGCCAACACGTCTGCTCGAAAGCGGCTACACCTTTGCGCATGAAGACCTTGAATCATGCTTGAGGCAATGCCTTGGTCGTCAACGTCTCGGTTGATTTGGCGTAAGCGCGCAGGCGTGGTTTTGATAATCCGCGTGGATATCAGCGAGCATGCACCGCAAGACCCTGCTGGTCGTCCTTGCGGCGCTTGCGCTGATGCCGATTCCTCTGGTTGAGGCCGACAACAGCCCCACCAGCGCCAATGGATTGACCGATGGCGTCTCTTCAAACGGCTACGTGTGCGACCCCGACGGATGTTCGCCCACCGACAAAACCGATTATTGGAAAATCCAAGGAAAGAAGGGCGACATCGTACGCGTGTCGTTTTCAGGCAGCATGAGCAACGCGGCGTGGTGGTGCCCCGGCGATGGCTGGATTGGCACCTTTAGCATGGGTTCGGTGACCTCCAATGTTGACGACGGAAATCCAACCGCCACCTTGTCCACCACCTTGGCGACTGCCGGTGAGGTACTGCTCAAGGTGGAGGGGGCGGATTCGTGGTGCAACGACGGGTTTGATTACACCCTCACGCCGAGCATCGACAAAACCAACCGCGACACCGATGAAGACGGGTTTATTGACACCGAAGACAGTTGTGTCACGCTGGTGGGGACGTCCACCAACGACCGAAAGGGCTGCCTTGACACCGACGGTGATGGATGGTCTGATCCTGACGGTGGTTGGGGTGTGCAAAACGGCGCAGATGCCTTTGCAAGTGAATCCTCACAATGGCTGGACTCCGACAACGACGGATTTGGCGACAACCTCGAAGGGTACCAAGGCGACCACTGCACCTACAGCCGCGGCTACTCCACGGCCGACCGCTTCGGTTGTTTGGATTCGGATGGCGATGCCTACTCCGACCCTGACCCCGGTGGCTTGAACGGTTTCGAACCGTGGTTTGCCCATCCTGCAGGTGCTGCAGATGCTTTCAGACTGGATTCGTCGCAATGGAACGATACCGATGATGACGGCTACGGCGACAACTGGGACGATCCTTCGCTCAACGACACGAGGATGTTGTGGGACATCGGTCAGTTCGTTGACAACGCCACCCAACCCGATGCATGCCCCTTCGTTCGTGGCACGTCCTCCAGCGACCGTTACGGGTGCGTTGACACCGACGGCGATTCGTATTCCGATGGCGATCTGAACTGGACCGTTGACAACGGTTCGGACGCCTTCCCCGTAGAGCCCACGCAGTGGCTTGACACGGACCGAGACGGATGGGGTGACAACCAATCCATGGGTGCGCAACTCATCGACGATTTCCCATTCAATCCCACCCAATGGCGTGATACCGACGAAGACGGCTGGGGCGACAACCAAACCTACGGAGCCACGCAAATCGATGATTTCCCGTTCGTTCCCTCACAATTTAGGGACACCGACGGAGACGGTTATGGTGACAATTTGACAGGCTTTGAAGGGGACGTCTGCCCTCAGTCAACACCCGAAGAGGTTGATTCAGGCTGGATCAGCCGCTTTGACCGCTTGGGCTGCCGGGACGTTGACAGCGACGGCTATTCCGACCCGACCGATCTCTGGATTGCCCATCCTTCCGGCTTTGCTGATGCTTTCCCCGATGACCCCTCGCAGTGGCACGACACCGATGATGACGGTTACGGCGATAACACGGAGTACTTCGACGGTCAAACATTCCGGTCCGCTTACCGACCGGATGGATGCAGAACCACGCTTGGGAACTCAACCTTTGACCGATGGGGATGCCCCGATGGTGACGGCGATGGTTGGTCAGACCCCACCTCGATTTGGCTTGCAAGTCCGGGCGGTGCAGGGGATGCCTGGCCAAACGATCCAACGCAGTGGCACGATGCCGACGGCGATGGACGAGGCGATAATCCGCGTGGAACCACCGCCGACGTGTGTCCAGATGTTGCAGGGACCTCCGTTGGGCCCTCGGCGGGTGGCGACCGATGGGGATGCAAAGACACCGACGGCGATGGGTGGTCCGACCTTGGCGATGCCTTCATTCACGAGCCAACGCAGTGGCGAGATTCTGACGGCGATGGCTACGGTGACCGCTTGGAAGGTCATCAAGGCGATGCCTGTCCTGAAACGCGAGGGACGTCACTGCTTGACCGCCTTGGTTGTCGAGATACCGACGGCGACGGATGGTCAGACCCCACGCCTTCATGGCTTGCTCACCCCTTCGGCCTGGGGGATGCCTTCCCAACCGAAGCGTTGCAGTGGAAAGACACCGACCAAGACGGGTTTGGGGATTTGCCCCTCGGCGCTTTTAGAGACGATTGTCCTGAAGAGGCGGGGTCCTCGAGACGAGATTTGCAAGGGTGTCCTGACGCCAACGGTGATGGTTGGTCCGATGAATACGGTGAACTCGCTGCTGCCATCGCCATCATGGGTGAAGACCCTGCAGCCTCGTGGTTGACCTATGCGGTGATTGGTGGTGGCTTCCTGCTCGGCGCGTTGGCTGCTTTTGTGGTGAAAGGCTCTCGCCAACGGGCGGTGCTGTTGGAGCAATTCGTTGCTGAGAAAGAGAACGAATTGATGAGTTCTCCCGACCAAGCTCCTGTCGTCCCTCAACTGATTCCACTCGATGAACTTCCACCGTTGCCCCAACTTCCAGGAGGTGAGTCCGGTGAGTGAACTTCGCGGACGCCTTCCTGCTTTGTTCATGGTCATCGTCTTGCTGGCCGTGGCCTCTCCTCTCGGCACGGTGTCGGGCGAATTGACCAACGAAGAGCGCTTGTCCGAGCGCGGGTTAGCCATCCTCGCCTTGCGTAACGACACCATCGATACCAACCAAGACGGTGATATCGATGCCGTGCGCGTGGTGGTTGTGTTGAATTCGACGGCATCGCAAAACGAATTGATCGTGAAATTACGCGGCTTGCACAAGGAGCGTGAGGTTCACGAGGTGGCTGAGGTTTCGTTCTCTGGCCAAACCAACATCACGCTTCTTTACGATGCATGGTCGAAGGGAGAGCATCGTCTTCGGTTGGATTTCAACGACGAAGACGGCGAATTCATCGCTTCGATTCCACTCCCAACCTTTGTCTTGATGCCTGCGCTTCGTGTTCCAACCGTGCAGTTGAATTTGGACGCCGCAGGCGCTCTTCAAACAGGCGAACGTTGCGAAATCACCCGGGTGTTCGCCGACGAGACCGGCCCCCGGTACGGGGAAACAGGCGTTCGGACGTTCTCAGGCGCTCCGTTCAGTGTCCTTGATTCCCAAACCACGTTGGATTGTTCTTCATGGCCTGCCGGTACCTACTCGCTTCGAGAAACCTATCGCAACGGGCTAGGCCAAACGGCTGAGGGGACGTTGAACTTCTCCATCTCCAATCGTCCAGCTCCTTCCTTTGGATTGGCCGTGAAAGGACATGAAAACACCACGGCCATGCCGTGTGAACTTCAGATGTCCGCTGCAGGAGGCCAAGACACATCGGCGTGGACCAAGATTTGGCGCATCAAGGGCGTCGCGGTTGAGGGCGCCAACAGTTCCTCGCTGGATTGCTCTCAACTTCCAGCAGGTGCCTACCTCATCACCCTCGAGGTTGTCAACGACAAGATGATCACGTCCACGGAGGGCGTGAACCTCATCCGTCTCCCCACCATTGATGCCACGGAGAACGAGTCAAAGACTGCCCCTTCAAGCTCCTTGGGTGTTGACACACCGACCGAGTCCGTTGGATGGCTTTCCATTGCCGTTCTTGCCCTGTTCGTGACCGTTCTGGTGTTCGTGCTCTTGGTGAGAGAACGTGAACCCGAACCCCTCGAACTTCCTTCGCTGGGACCAACGCCCCAAGTGCTTGCGGACGGTTCACCCGATACGTTGGGTCTGCCAACCGTCATGGACGATCAGGGCGTCCTCTGGCGCCAGCATCCCGACGGGCGGTTGGATTGGTGGGACGCTGAATGGTTGGTGTGGCACGGGTGGGAAGCATGAACATCACTGAGATACTTGTTGGCGGTGTTGCCGCCTTGACCACACTGGTTGTTCTTCGTCTGTATTACGTGTGGCGCACGCGGATTCGTCCGCTCCAACCTTCGCTGGATTTGGAATGGGCTGCCGATTGTGAGCACCTCACCTCCGCGACCGTCGAAGGCAACGACATCACCTTCCATATGGTCCGTAACTTCACCTGGCGAACCACGCGTGACCGTGACGAACACTGGGAAGAATCCGTCCATGTGAAGTTGGATGAGTTGAAGGATGTCTGGTTCATCGTCGACCATTTCCATTCGTTGAAAGGCCTTGCTCATACCTACTTGACGTTCGAGTTTGCGTGCGGGACTTGCCTGTCGTTTTCCTTTGAAACCCGTCGTGAAAAGGGCGAGCGGTATCACCCTTGGGACGGCCTCTGGAGGGCGTATGAACTCTATCTGTTGGTTGGATTTGAACGAGACGTCACCGGTCTTCGAACGCACGGACGTAAAAACAAGGACTACATGTTCAGAGCCATCACCCCGCCGGGCAAAGACAAGGCGTTGTTGCTGGGACTGATCAACAAGCTCAACCAACTCGCTGTCCAACCCGAATGGTACCATTCCTTGCTCACGACGTGCAACACGTCCATCGTCCGAATTGTGAATCAAGTGACGCCGGGCCGCATTCCGTTTCTTTGGAGAAATTTCCTTCCCGGTTACACACCGAAAGCAGCGTTCCGCCTGAAATTGATCGAGGACTGGGGCGGCCTCGAGGCAACGCTTGAACAGGCTCGCATTGACGAAAAAGCGCAGGCGTGGGACGGCAAGGAGGATTACTCGGTCATGCTTCGTTCCTTCCTGCCCCCTCGCCAAGAGCGAGAGGAAGCATCACCATGAGTCGGCCTTTCTCGTAGATGATACCAATGGAAGGCAGCGTGGCTTGATTGTGAAGTCCCTGTGAACCCATGTTCAACACGGCATTGTCCAATGGGAATGCACCCCCGCGCAACGTGATGCCCGTGGCCGATGGGAAGGCGAATAAGGAGAATTCAGCCCCCACCTGAACCTCTATAGAGTGGCTAACAGAGGAAGTGAGAAAGCGTATTTCGTCGTTGTTATCCATGCAGCGGATGTCGAGGGCGCTGGCTGCGCAAGCGAGCACGTTGGCCAGTTCGTGGTGGCGGTCACCTCCGGTTGCACCGAGAACAATGCATCGCTGAGCATCGTTTCGCAAAGCCATGTTCAGCGCTTTGGCGAGGTCGTTTTCCTCTTGGGAAGCCTCGAGATGCACGCGACCACCATCTGCTCGATAGCGTTCAAGATCAGAGGCCACGACGCTGTCACCGTCGCCGATCACAGCATCCGGGAAAATCGCCATCTCCATGCATCGGCCAAGGGCTCCGTCGCAGGCCAACGTAAAGTCGGCTTGTTGGTGCAACGAGGCAAGGTCAATGGATTTGGGCCATGGACCGTTGGCAAGTATCAGCCATTCGCCGCCCTCCATGACCACGCCCAGAGGTTGTGCTTTCTCAACCCAACGGTGTGGTTGAAGGTTGAGATGACCCCCTACGGGGGTCAAGGCTGGAATCAACAATGATTTTCAAGGTCGGAGGATGTGAGGGTGGTATGTCGGACGCCGTTTCTCAATCATTTCACAGCAAGAGCGTCCTGATGGTGATGCTGTTTCTCCTCGCTAGCGTGTCACCGATGCTGAGTTCATTCGAGGGTTCTGAAACCTTGGATGAATCCACCGATGTGCGCCGCAATGCCCCGTTTTCTTTGGGCTCTGGCTACGGCCATGAACTGGCGGGAACAACCGTCAGCGTGGACGGTCTTGACAACGCCGTGGTCCGCGAGGAATCCATGTTTGATGCTTGGATGTCGGTCGAGTTAAACAACTCGAGCGTAGAACACCACGGCTCCCCCGACATCAAGCTCACCCGCTACGATAAAACCCATTTTTGTTGGAGCACCGAAGAAGGGCCGGTTCGTACGGCGATTCATCGATCTTCGGGAACGTGGACTTCAAGCCTCGTGGACACGGTGGCGGCTTCAAACACCTCAAACCTCGTTGATTGCGCCATAGGCGTAACGGCCAACGAGTTGCCTCGGGTGCTTTACGCCGATGGAGACGACCTGAAAATCGGCCGGTATGCCAAGGAAAGCGCCACCTATTGGGACGGGCCTCGGTGGCACACGCGAACCATTTTGGAAGACGTTTCTCCAACCCATCTGGAGCTGGAAATCTCACCGGATGGCGTCGAATGGGGATTGATGCGAACCGCTGATGGAGCCCTGCACCAAGTGAACTTTAGCGGGGCATATTGGACCACCTACCTGCTTGATGCTGGGCCTGTTGGAGAAGACATTGAGTTGGCGCTGGACGCCAACGGGACGGCTCACATCGTCTACCAACGTGTTGAAGCCCAAGAGATTGTGTTGATGCGCGTCGATGGAATGGAACGGGACGTGCGCGTGTTGGAGCGCACCAACGACCTTGTCGACGCCATTGGCATGGATTTGGACGCCAACGCCATTGAACAAATCGCCACGGCGACACAGACCGGCGCCACCTTTCGCATCAATCTCATTCGCTCGCTTGACGGTCAAGACACCGGCCGCGTTGACCCCGTACCCACCACCCTCAGAGAAGGTGAAGAAGACGAAAACGAAGGAACCATCCTGCTGACCGATGTGAACCACGATGGGTACGACGACCTTGTCGTCGCCACCCCCGAAGCGGATTTGTTAACGATGACCGACAACGGCCGAGTGGACGTCTATTACGGCTCAGCCAGCGGATTGGAAGCGATTCCCGGCACCATTCTGGCCGGCGAGGTCGACGGTGCTCATTTTGGTGCTGGCCTCGACACGGGTGACTTCAACGGTGACGGCATTGCCGACTTGGCCATTGGCTCTCCTGGATGGCACGCTGCTGCTCGAGCAGGGGCAACCGACGGTCAAGTGACGGTCCATCTTGGAAGCAGCACCGGCATTGCGACCTCACCTTGGTGGGTGGCGAACGGGACCGACAACGAATCCTTGGGGTCAACATTGACGGTGCTCTTTGGAACCGGAAGCACGGTGTTGGCGGCTTCTGCTCACGGGTACAGCGTTGAAGTGAGTGACCAGGTCACCGAATACGGAAAAGTGAATCTCTACGAGGGCGATGAAGCGGGTCTCAATCCCACCCGAAACCTAACCCAAACCAAAGCCGGGTCGATGTTCGGTCGAGCCTTGGAGGGTTGCGACATCAACGGGGACGGTTACGAAGAACTGATCGTGAGCAACACCGGTTCCTTCACCGCCTCCCTTTCCTATTCGTCTCTCGAATACTTTTACGGCAACGCCTCCGGTTATGCGGGTACGCCCGATCACACGATTGAATCGTTGATTCAGGGGCGGTTGTTTGGCGTCAACGTTGCTTGCATTGGAGATGTGAACGGCGATGGGTACAACGAACACATCATCACTGAACCTTTCAACTCCTCTTCCGAGGCCTTTGGAACCGGAGCGCTGTGGTTGTACGAAGGCACCGCTGGAACGCTCCCAAGCGATCCCGATTGGCAATACTTCCCCAGTGTTGCCAACGCCAAAGTGGGTGAAGCCGTTGTTCCTGCAGGTGACATCAACGACGATGGATTTGACGATGTCTACATCACCAGTCGCATGGGTTCCATGGCGGGAAGGCTTGAGATTTTCCTTGGCTCTGCTGATGGATTGCAAGCCGACAAACAATTGCTTGCGGAAGGCAACAGCTCGGAACGACTCGGCTTCCGCTTGGCCAGTGACGGCGATATTGACGGCGACGGGTTGAGTGACCTCGTCTATTCCCAGCGAACCACACAACGAGGCACGGCGTTTGCACTCAACTACCTGGTCTTGTCCGAGCGGGATTGGGAGTCCATTTCCTTCGATTACATTGGCACCTTGACCGGGCTTGACTTGGCCACTGCTGCCCGTGGTGAAACCAGCATGGTGTTCACGCACAACGACAGCCTGAGGACATCGGTTTCGAAGTTGGAGCACATGTACGATGGCACACCATCGGGTCAGTGGGTCTACCAAACTGTTGCGCGCCTCGAAACAAGCAACATGACAGCGGCGTTTGACGTTCGCTCATCAGGCCAGCCCGTTGTGGTCACCGAAGACGATTCGGCCATGCAACTCCACACCACCACCACGTCCTACACGGCGGTTGAACAAGAGATCGCCACCACCGGAACGATGGGTCAATTTTTGGGCTCCGGCATCAACCAGAACAACGAACAAGCACTTGCTTACACTTCCGGGGCCGGCCAACAAATCTACGCAACCGTTCAAACCTCAACCGGTTGGAGCACCGATTTGGTGCGTACCGGTGCCGGGTTGGCCAACGGGATTGAGGTCCTGTTTGACAGTTCGAACCAACCCCATCTCGTCTATCGACACAACAGCACCGCCCAGTTGGAGCGTGCTGTCGGGGGCTCGAGCTGGAGCCTCACTGCCCTCGGCGCACCCGGTGACGCCGTCTCTTTGCAACATCCCGCTGTGATGTTGAGCAACGATACCCTGGCGGTGGCGTTGGTTGAATCAAACGGACTTGGAACGGATTTGGCGCTGTGGATGCACGACGGCACCACCCTCTCCACCCACACCATCGCCAATCTCTCGGACCATGGCGCCCAACTGGGTTTGGCCACGTTGGCCAACGGCTCCATCCTTGTCGCCGCCATGACGACCACGGGTGCACTCAGCGTTTACGAGCAGTGGCCAGGCGCGGCTTCGTGGTATCAACACACGCTCACCCAGCCAAGCGGCACCAACAACGAATTCCGACTGGACCTCGAAGGCGGTGATTCACCGATTTTGGCCATCAGAGCCAACGCCGTCTCCTCCATCATGATCCTCAATTCGACCGGTGCCTGGGAAACGGTTGCTGAGCGACCTGATGCGGCTGCGAACGGGGCCTGGGACGTCGTACGCATGAACGATCATCTCATGCTCATGACCAGCGACCCGACTTCCCAACACCTCGTGTTCAACACGGTTGAACTCAACGGGGCTCACGATGGATTTGCTCCGTGGATGTCCGTGCACTTTGGTGATGTCGTCACGCAATACGCCGTTGATGCGGCCCTTGACAGCAACGGGACGGTCCACATGGCGTATTGGGACGAAGTTGACGACGATGCCGTGATGCTTCGCCTCTATCCCGACCGAGACCGAGACTTGGTGTTCGACTTGATCGACGAGATGCCAACGGTTGGAAACCAATGGAAGAACAGCGACGGGGACGACTTTGGCGATAACCCACTCGGGCCGATGCCCGACCAGTGCCCAACCACCTTCGGGCCGTCGACCTTCGTCGTTTTCGGCTGCGCCGACTTTGACACGGACGGTTTCACAGATTCCATTGATGGATGCGATTCGGACGGAGGGACCTCCTGGATTGACCGGTTTGGTTGCGAAGATCTGGATCAAGACGGATGGTCGGATAACAACGCCCTGTACTACGACGGTGACGTCTACAAAGGCAACTGGAAGCAAGCCTTGGACACAGACGGCGACGGCTTTGGCGACAACCACGGTCCGGATTGCTGTTCAACGGCCATCGACCCGAACGCGGGGGCTGGTGATTTGTTCCCCTACATCGGCTCACAACATGCTGACTACGACGGAGACGGGTACGGTGACAACGATACCGACAATATCCACGGCGATTTCTGCCCTTGGGACTACGGCGTTTCGTGGCGTGACCGCAACGGATGCCTCGATTCCGACGGTGACGGTTCCAGCGACCCTTCGGATGAAGGCACGTTCTTTGAATGGAACGTCAGCAACGGTGCCGATGTTTGGCCCTTTGATCCCACCCAATGGAAGGACACGGACGGTGACGGCTTTGGTGACAACCAGTCTGAGAACGCCACCAGTCCCGACCGATTCCCGTACCGGGCGGCCGCTGCCAACGACACCGACGCCGACGGCTATGCGGACAATTGGACGGCCTTCTACAACGGAACCAACGCTCAAGGCATTCAGTTGGATGCCTGTCCTAACGAATGGGGCAACTCCAGTTTCCCGGTTATTGGATGCCTCGATTCGGACGGTGATGCCTATACTGACCAATACTCCTACGACCTGAACGAGACCACTGGCCTACGGGAAAATCAGGCTGGCGATGCCTTCCCGTTTGTCAAAACGCAATGGCTGGACGCCGACGGCGATGGCTTTGGCGACAACCCCAACGGCCAAGATGCAGACGAGTGCCCCTTCGAGGCCGGTGTTGCCAACGGAACCAACGGGATGGGCTGCCGAATCATCGACCTGCAAGACAGCGATGGTGACGGTGTCATCAACGACGTGGACGTCATCTGTCCAAACTCCCCCATCGGCGAGGTCGTCAATGAAGACGGCTGTGCACAATCGGAGCTTGACGACGACGATGACGGCGTGAAGAACAACGCCGATTTGTGTTCGGAAACGCCACTCGGTGTGAGTGTTGACAGTGATGGATGCAGTGTTGAACAGCGCACATCGGATTCGGACGGTGATGGGCTCAACGACCCTGAGGACGCCTGTCCGAACACCGAAGCCGGCCAAAACGTTGACGAGAACGGTTGTTCACAAGCCCAGCGAGACAGCGACGGCGACGGGCTGTCCGATTTGGACGATGCCTGCGACGACACGCCTCCAGGTTTCCCCATCCTTGCCAACGGTTGCACCGACGAGAGTGCGTTGACCGTGGACTTGGACGGCGACGGTTACGCTGGCGTCTACACCTACGATATCGACAATGAGACCGGACTACACGTCAACCAAACCGGTGATGCTTTCCCCAGCGACCCAACGCAGTGGTTTGACACCGATGGCGACGGTTTGGGCGACAACTGGGGAGTGGCCTCTTGGAACAGCTCGCGAGACCCTTCGTGGCCAGGTGTGTTTGTTCCTAACGCGAACAATGCTGATTTCTGCTCCGCTGAAGCGGGCACCTCGTCCATCGACTTGCCGGGATGTTACGACGACGGCGATGGCTGGGCCGACTTCAACGAGCCGCTGTCGTTGCGTGAGAACCCCACCCAGTGGAAAGACTCCGACTTTGATGGGTATGGCGACAACTGGGGCGACGCCTCATGGACCCCATACCGAGATTCAAGTTGGCCCGGTCAGTACATCGAAGGGGCGACCAACGCAGACCTTTGCCCCAAAACACCGACTTCGCTGGCCAGCCAGGTGGATCTTGACGGATGCATGCCGTTTGAGCGCGACTCTGACTTTGATGGCGTGTACGACGATTCCGACAACTGCCCCAACGAACCGAAAGGCGTGGATGGTTACGACGACGGTTGCCCCTACGTTCCCCTCTCGGGAGACGGTGAAGAGGGGTTGTTTGGCATTGATGCAGGCACCCTGATGGTGGTCCTCGGTGGCGGTGGATTGGTTCTCGCCTTGGTCCTCGTGGTCGTGCTCCGGATGCTTCGGGGCGATGACGATGATGACGATGACGAGGACGAATACGACGATTTCTTTGACGATGATGAAGAAGAGGAAAGTTTCCTCGACAAACTGGACAAGCAACGTGCTTCGCCAATGAGAGGACGAGCAACGCCCAAACAACCTGCTCCTGCGAAGCGTGGCTCAACCTCACCACCTTCACGTGGCGGTCCCGGCGGCCCTCCAGGACGCGCCCCAGGAGGGCCATCAAAGCGAGGCCCTGGTGGTCCACCACGCAGCGCTCCATCACCAGCCCGTGAACCCGCTCAACGGCAAAAGGTGGCCAAGAAAAAATCGGTCCCCACAGCAGAAGAGACGCCTTCGACCAAGGTTCGAAAAGCGAAGATCAATGTTGACTTGAGTATCTTCGATGCCGACCAGGAAGAGGATCGCATCGCAGCCGTGGATTGGGTTGTCGGTGCTTTCCAAGACGGAGAACAGGAGCGCACGGTGTTGATGCAACTCCAAGAAACAGGATGGAGCGCCCAACAATCTCGAGCCATATGCGACCTTGCGAAAAACAAGGGTGCTTGACAACCGTCATGAGGGCTTAAATGAGGGACAGAGGTCGCCACAAAAAGGAGGGAGAGCCATGGCAGATGAAACGGTTGTAGATGCATCTGGCATTGAAGTTGATGACGCCGCTGCCTACTTCGGGGCTACCGACTCCTCGGACGTCCTCCATGCCATGCTCGCCATGCCTCGTGAACAAGCGATGGTCCAATTTTTTGAACTCCTTTCCGACATTGTCCTCCGCCCTGGTGACTTCGACTTTGAGGCCGCGAGCGAACGGATGCAGTGCGAAGGTGGTGAAATCTACTACCTCGTCGCTGGTCATTTGGGTTTGATGAGCATGCCTGACCCACTCTCGCAGGCGTTGGGCATATCGGATTCAAGCGGCGAAGTCACTGGCCAATCCGTCGCTTCCATCTCCGCAGAACAGCGTTCCCGGTTGGAGAAACTCGCTGACCCGATGCGAATGATGAAACTCTTCGCCGTTGCCCAACAAACAGGTTCCAACGATGAAGTGGTCAAGTACCTCACTTCGTTTGAGGGAATGTTGGGCAATGTAGCCGGTTCGCTCGATGCCTTGGTTGCTATTGACCAAGAACTCGATGCTGCGCTTGATGTCGTCGGGCAGGTACTTCCCATTCCATCACTCGCAAGTGGGTCGGCAGCCTCGGCTTCAATTGACGTGCCGGATACCGTTGCACTCCCCGAAGCACCGGTTGCGGAACCGACCCCTGCTCCGGTTGCAGAACCGGCCCCGGCTCAAGCGACCCCGGTGCCGTTGCCCACCGAACCTACGGAACCTGTTCAACCCGCACCAGAACCCGAAACAGTTCCTTTGCCGTCCGCTACCGTTGCCCTACCGGAGGTTGACCAAGCCCCTCCAACCGAACCGGCAGTGAACGTGGAGAACGAACGAGCCGTCGCACGTGCTACGCAAGATGCCTTTTCTGGAGCCTTCAGTTCTGAACTCGTTTCGGAGCCTGAACCACAGGTCGAGGTTCCATCCGAGCCGATCGAAGTCGAAACACCCGTCGAGGTTGAACCAGCAGAAGAGGAGTTTGTGAGCGCTGCTGAGCACTTCATCGCCGCCGACACCGACGGCAGCGGAGCCTTGGATGTTGAAGAACTCGCTCAGGCCACAGGGACTTCTATAGAAGAGGCGGCTGAACTTCATGCCCAAGCCGATACCGACGGCGACGGGGTCGTTTCACTCTCCGAATTCATCGCTTCACCCGCTGCTGAGAAGACGGCGACGCTGCCCAAACCCATCGCTCCCGTTCGCAAACCACTCGGGAATGCTGCCCAACCTGCACAACAACCCGCACCCGTGCAGCAACGGCCCCAACCGCTTCCTCAGCAACCGCAACCGTGGCAGCAGCAGCAACAACAGCAACCGTGGCAGCAGCAGCAACAACCGCAACCGTGGCAGCAGCAACAACCGATGCAGCCCCAAGGATGGCAGCAGCCTCAGGCGCCGCTCGTCCAACCCACGATCCGATCTGGCGTCCACTGCCGAGGCTGCGGCATCGGTCTTGACCCGTACTGGCGATTTTGCCCGGTCTGCGGAAACCAAAACCTGGGCTATTGAGGTCACGTGACGGCAAACGTCCCGTCTTCGAGAAGCGGCATTTCATCCAACCAGATGCTCGGCGATGCCAGGACACCTGAAATTTGTATGCCAACCGCAGCGGTGCCACCGAGCGCTGTGTTATCGCCGATCGAGAAGTAGGCCGTACCCAGTCGTTTTTCATCTTCCAAAACGCTGCCCATCAACCGAGCATTCGGGTTCATACCAAAACCAAATTCGGCAATCGTCCAAACATTCTCTTGGTCCTTGCTTTTCAAGCGCTTTGCAGCTTCGCCAAACGTTTGGCGAATTTGAGCAGCAGCGGTTCCTCCTTTGACATCGACCACGAGGCCGTTTTCAATTTGCAACACCACAGGCTCGTCAACCAGGTCAGAATCCCACGAACCGTCAATCACGATGGTGCCGTTCATGGTTCCTTCCCTCGGGAGCGTGAAAATCTTGCCAGCCGGCAGATTGGTGAGCATTCGAGGGCGATTGCAAATGCCGTTGTCGTCCAGTTTCCACTCCCTCCAATTCACCTCAAAGGTCACGTTGGTTCCGTTGGATGATTTGACGTTGACAAAGCGCTTGCGACGGAGAACGGCGTTCATTTCGCCGATGTTCTTCTTGATGATGTTAAAGTCAGCCGACATGCCGCCTTCGGTGAACATCTCAACGCTCATGCCGGGCATCGTGGCCACCCTTGCGCCGTCTTTGATCGCTTGACGAACGGCGCGTGTGTGCGTGAGGGAGTACTTGGTTGGAGCGATCACCACCTGCTGTTGTCGCATCAGGTTGGCAACCGGCGCAGGAGGTTCCTCGCCGTGGTGTCGACCTTTTGGCATGACGATGAGGAGAACACGGTCGGAGCGAAGGCTGGCTGCATCGTGCAGGGCCTGACCGATATCGGTGGTGGTTGGGTCGCAGACGATGAGGATGTTTTCTCCACGACGCAAATCCATGCAGGTGTCGATGACCGTCAATGCACTGCGAGACATCTTTTGGTCGTGACTCAGGGTGTCTTCGTCTTCTTCCTCAACGTCATCTTCGCTTTGTGTTGGTGTGATGAACGTGGTCTCGCCATCGCCTTCAGCCTCGTTGATGATGTCCTGGAGGTCTTGGTCCAAGCCATCATCGTCCTCCCCGTCCGAGCCTTTTCGGCGAAACGGGAGGGCCATGGTAAAGGTAGCATTCAACCGTTCTTCAATGTGTGCATAATTCCCGCAAAAAAAGTTCAATACTCCGTGAAGGGCGTTGTTGGGAGCGTTGAAGAAACCACGATTGAGACGTGCTCAATCAGGCTTCATCCTCGAAGGAAGTCTGACGAGCTCGCTCCATTGCTTCATCGCTGGTGAACCAAAATGTTGGCGTCTCTCCCAAATCTTTGTCCCAGCGTTGAACGGCACGAGCGAACATTTCTCCTTCCGTGTATGCCTCGCACCATTTGAGACACCAATCCGCTTGCTTGACCATGGCTTCATCCTCAGGCGAGGTGCGCTTCAAGACCTCGGCCTGCAAGGCAATCGTCATCACCCAAACTGGAGCAAGGGCGTAGGTGACGAAGGGGTTGCGCTCCATATCGACACTTCGCCACTCGGTCCAAAGAGAGAACACTTGATCGTAGAGAAATCCGATGGTGAGGACGGCGAACATGACGGTGAAAAAGATGC
>JBMZJQ010000008.1:0-54064 GCA_049617635.1 Candidatus Poseidonia sp. | reverse complement strand
CCGACCAACCTCCCATATATCAAGACCGCGATGATGAAATCCGCGCCACTGAGCCTCAAATTCGGTGAAAAAACGCCTCGGATTAAATCGCTTCAAATTGGTCAACGCACAGAAGCAGGACCTGACCGTTGGGATGTTGCACGAGAAAACCGTCTTTTTGACCGTGCCTTCGCTGCAATTGTCGGTCCAAGGAACCTTGGAGCAGCGGCTGTTGAGCAGGGTCCAGTTCGAGACGAAGTTTCACCGAGCGTACATGGTGTTCAAGCGCACGCTCAACCACGTCATCCACGGTGTCTTCGTTGAGTTCGAAGGGGAGCAATTCAACCACGCGGCCGGTGGCCTGAACCAACAAACGGTGGGCAGCATCCAGTCTCAATTCGTGGTCGTGATGCACCTGAGGTCGACGCCCTTCAAGCACGGCCCATCGAAACGACCGATCTTTCGAAACGCTTCCTAGCCACGAGGAAACCAGTCCGCTTTCCAAGAGCGCCGCATCGAGCAGGCTCACAAACTCGCCCCGCTTGGGTGGATGAATCGTTTGGTTCAGCACCTCAGGTGATTGGTCGGAATGCAGCACAAGAGGGGCTTCTCCAAGCGACGGCGGCACCCGAACGAAGCGCCGGCGCTGTTCGGGTGATGCAATGTTGCCAATCCACAGCGCCAATCGGTCAACCCGTCCACGGCCTCTGGACGTCCACTCCCATGTTCGTTTGATGCCGGGCCAAATCGCATCAACCAAGGCTTCGACTTCCAAGCGTTGACCTTCGGTCAATCGCGGGGACAAATCGAGCAGAATACTTGGGTCATCGGCCAGATGAGGTGCCCACGAAGAGAGCACGTTGTCGAGCGGAGGTTGCATCTCGTCCAAGGCGTGCGTACGGCTGTTTCGTGGACGGGCGGGGTCGAGATGCAGGAAGGCGATGGGGGTCTGCGAGTCGATGACCCCCAAAGCGTTGGAGGCTTGCGTCCCGTCACCAACCAAAACGGCGCTGTCGTTCAACCAGCTCTCGTGCTCAGCGCGTTGATGTTCAGCGACCTTTCGGAGATTCACCGCACTGGCCTGAGCACGCAACGCCTCAAGTTCGATGCCGAGCACGGGGCGTTGCAACACGGAGGCGTAAGCAGCGAGTTGAATCCCGCTTCCGCAGGCGCAATCCACCAGCAAGCCAGGTGGCAACGGATACTCCTTGAGGGCCATCGCCCGCAGCACGGCCACCTGCCATGGTGTCGCCAACGGTTTGCCTTCATCAGCGTGATAAAACTGCAAACCTCGGGGAGCCGTTGGGTCCTGAGCCTGTTCAACCAAGCCCTCTTCTGAGGCGGTTGAAGGAGCGATCAAACGGTGCATGCGCTCGCCTCAACGTTCGGTGATGTCCGACCGAGTGAGCAGGGATTCAAAATGGAGGCCGGCTGCTGCAAAGGCTTCCGTCGCTCCCTCTTCACGGTCGAGAATGCTGATGACGCCCACCACACGACAAGCGGTGGTTGCGTGGATTCGCTCGACCGCCACGATCGAGGAGCCTCCGGTCGTCGTGACGTCTTCAACCACCACCACATCGCCACCGTGTTCCAGTGACGAACCTTCAATGCCGGGAGGGTTGTTCGTCTTGCGCCCTCCTCTTCCTTTGGGTTCCTTGCGGACCATGAACCCGCGCAGCGTGTCAGGCGCTGTGGCAACGACCAATGCCGTCAACGGAACGGCCCCCAATTCCAACCCGCCCACGAGGCTGGCGCCCATGGCTTGGATGCGGAGGTTCAGCAGTTCGCCCATAATGCGGCCGGCTTCGGGATGCATCATCGCCGGTTTTGTATCGAAAAACCACCGCGAGGTACGCCCGCTTGCCAGCGTGAAGGCATCATCGGAACCCCCGTCGAGGAATGCAAGGTCGTGGACGAGTTCAGCAAGCCGAGGCCACGAAGGGTGGGAGCGAACCGACGGGTCAACGGCCATGCTCTCACCTTCGGAGGCCATGACATGAACTTTCCTTCACCAAACCCCAACGAGGACTCAAGAAAAGGCACCGCTCGGATGATAAAGGGTCGCCCGTATGAATTCACGATTGAGGATGAGTGACGCCAACACCACCACGGTTTCAGGGCACCACAACCCCCTTGTTGGGGTTGATGAGGCACGACTGGAACAGGAAATGGAGCGTTACCACCTGTGGCTTGATGAGCGAGCCGACGATGCATACCGCATCGCTGAGGCTGCGCGTGCACTGGGGTTCGATCACAAACCCCGCGTTGAGATTCCCCGAGCATCGGATTTGGCAGGACGCACCGAGAAGTTGCTCATCGAACACTTGGACGGCTACGAAGTCGCCGACGACATCCGAGCGCTTCTGGAGGAACACGACCGTGAAACCACGTCGATCATCATCGCTCAATCCGTTGCTCGTGGATTTCGCGAGAAAGGGTACGACCTGGAGAAATCAATTGACGTGGGCCTTCGAGTCGGCCTTGCGGTCCTGACCGAGGCGGTGCTGGTGGCCCCGCTGGAAGGTATCAGCGAGGTCCGCTTGCTCAACAACATCGACGGCTCGCAATTTGTTTCCGTTCACTTCGCAGGCCCCATTCGCGCCGCAGGCGGAACGGCTCAAGCCTTGGCGGTACTGATCGCCGATATGATCCGGCGAGAACTGAACATCGGGCACTATCAGCCCACCGACCCGGAAGTTGAACGGGTGAAGGAAGAATTTGGGCTCTATCGCGGGAACCTGCAATACCGCCCTTCACCTCCTGAAATCGATGAGATCGTTCGAGCGTGCCCGGTGATGATCAACGGAGAGTCAACCGAACGTATCGAGTGCGCTGGGTACGGCAACGTCAGAAACATCGACGAAGCGAGAATTCGCGGTGGCGTTTTACTCGTCATCGGAGAGGGTATGTGTTTGAAGGCACCGAAAATTCAGAAACACACCGAACGGTTGAACCTGCCCGGATGGGAGTTCATCACCAAGTTTGCATCCCGTGGAAAAGAGGAGACAAAGAACGACAAAGAGTGGTTCAAGAGCGAACAAATCCAACCGATCACGAAATTCATGAACGACATCATCGCTGGGCGACCGGTCTTTGGTGGTCCGCTCCAGCCCGGCGGTTTCCGATTGCGTTACGGGCGTGCTCGTCCGTCAGGGCTCGCCGCAGCATCCACGAACACGACCTCCATGTTGGCGCTGGACGATTTCATCACCATCGGGACGCAGATGAAAATTGAGCGTCCTGGAAAAGCCTGCGCCATCACGCCCTGCGATGAAGCGGAAGGCCCGTGGGTGGTGTTGGATGACGGTCAGTTTTTGCGTATTGACCAGCCACGACACTATGTCCCTCTTCGCCAGCGTGTGAAACAGGTTTGGGACAACGGCGAACTGGTCATCGGTTACGGCGAGTTTTTGGAAAACAACAAGCGATTGGTGCCCGCGGGGTACACCTCTGATTGGTGGGCCAGCGACGTCCTTGACAGCCTGTTGTCCGAAGACGATGTGACGTCGTTTTTGGCGCTCATCGGCGAGCAGCGCTCTGCTTGGCCGGAGGGTGTTCCAGGGCAACCTCCTGAGGACTGCGAGGACGCTCACCAGCAATTTTGGAATCGCCAAGCTTGGCATGAGCGCCTTCGTTCCTTGCGACTGACTTGGCCACAGGCTGAAGGCATCGCACAACGGTTCGCCACATCACTCGCTCCTCCAAACAATCCTTGGTTCAAAGACCTCCCGATCGAATGGCTGCCCGGGGTTTTGCAATTGCTCGCCGACGCGAGCATTGAACCGCTTGGAACCCATCGGTCAGGCGATCACGAACCGGTTGAGGGTGCCCAACCCGTTGGTGGCACCCGTCAACTTCGATTGACGGGCGTTGTGAACGCATGGTCAGCGAAGCGGATGGATGAACTTGAACCTGAAATCCTCCCTCCAAACGAAGAGGTCAACATTCCCGGAACCGCTCACCGACCTGAACCATCCGTGTTTGAATCGGTGCCTCCTGAAGGGTGGGCGTTGCAACAACACGGCATGGGCAAAGCCGCCATGATGTTGCTTGGATTACCCCACCACCACGACGGCGACGACTTGGTCGTCGAAACGGGTTGGGAGGCCATGTTGGAAGGATTTGGTTTCACGTTTGACGGTGAGAAGCCGCTTCGTGTGAAGGATGCAACGAAGATGGCCACCGACCGATTGACGGCGCTTCGTCAGGCAAAAAGCGTGCTCGATGAGGAACGTTCTCGAAAAGCGGAATTGGAACGGGAACGTGCGACGATTCGAATCGCCGCCGAAACCGGTGCTCGCCAGCGAGGGCTTGGCATTGCGGAAACGGACAAGGTGGGCCGAGACGCCGCCGCATCGGTGGTCGATGAAGGGCCGCGTGACCCCAGCGCCTACTTGGCTGCACAACGGATGGAGGACGAGCACGCCGTTCACGGCATCATGACGCTCGTTCGGGCCCTCTCCGATTTGCGCTGGGAGCACAGCGCTCCTGTGCGCGTTGGATGCCGCATGGGGCGGCCGGAGAAAGCAGCACCTCGGATCATGAATCCGATGACGCACTCCTTGTTCCCCATCGAACTCAACGGGGGGAACCAACGTTTGCTCCATCATGCTGTTGACAAGCGCACCATCCGCGTTCAACTGGGGAAGCGAACCTGCACGGTGTGTGGCCGCACCACCCCCTACCTGCGGTGCCATCACCGTGAACAAGACGACTTTGGGGAAGGAAAACAAGGCCATGTCTGTGCCGGTCGCACCCAAGCCAACAGCACCGAGTCCACCGCCAGGCGGCGAGGAGAAATCCAAACCGTTCGCGTCGACGAAATGGTCGAAGACGCCCGCATTCGTTTGGGCATCGACCGCCTGCCTGCGCAGGTCAAGTGCATGAAGAAACTCAACAGCCGAGACCAAACACCCGAAGCGATTGAAAAAGGCATCCTGCGGGCACGGCACGACCTTCCCGTGTTCAGGGATGGGACGGTTCGTTACGACATGAGCGACGTTCCTGTCACCCATTTTCGACCTCGAGAAATCGGCGTACCGTGGAAAACGCTCCACGCGTTGGGCTACACCCACGACCACCGTGGAGCGCCGCTTGAAAACGACGAACAGGTGGTTGAATTGTACCCGCAGGATTTCATCGTCGCCAAAGGCGCAGCCGATTTCCTGCTTCGTACATCGCAATTCGTTGACGAGTTGTTGACTCGATTTTACGGCATGGACCCCTACTACAACGCCACCACACCCGATGACTTGGTGGGCCATCTCATCTGTGCGTTGGCTCCTCACACCAGCGGCGGCGTGTTGTCGCGGATCATCGGCTGGGCCGACTGTTCAGGAGGCTATGCTCATCCGTTGTTCCACGCGGCCAAGCGACGCAATTGCGACGGCGATGAGGACGCCATCATGTTGCTCATGGACGGTTTGTTGAATTTCAGTCGTGATATCTTGCCGGCCAACCGGGGCGGCCAGATGGACGCGCCTCTCGTGTTGACCACCCGGTTGAACCCCACCGAAGTGGACAAGGAAGCGCTGAACGTCGACGCTGGCTGGTTTTATCCTCGTGACTTTTACGAAGCCACCTTGAACCAACCTCATCCAAAAGAGATTCAACATCGCATGGATTTTGTTGAGCGTCGCCTTGGTTCGGTGGCTGCGGTTCGCGGCTATGGCTACACCCATGACTGTGCAGCGTTGGACCAAGGGCCTGCTCTCTCTGCGTACAAGACCTTGGAGACGATGATCGACAAGATGAACGGGCAGTTGGCCCTCGGGCAACGCCTGCGTGGCGTGAATGTTCGGGAGGTGGCCTCTAGCGTGGTTCGGTCTCACTTCTTGCCCGACCTCCGCGGCAATTTGAACGCGTACGGGCGTCAAAAAGTACGCTGTCTAAAATGCGGTCATTCCTACCGTCGGATGCCGCTTTCGGGAAGTTGCATCCAAGAAAAGAAGGAAGCCGGACGCGGTTCCCTGAAGGCCATGGGCGTGGCGGCAGCCGAAGGCGGTTTGTGCAACGGCAACTTGGCGCTGACGGTCTCGGAGGGGGCGGTTCGAAAATACATCGAAGTCATGCGCTATGTCATGGACCATTATGGCGTGGATTTGTACACCCGACAAAACGCTGATTGGCTTGCGAGCAGCGCAGACTCCTTGTTCAACAACGACCGCGCAAAGCAGCTATCACTCTCTGATTTCCTGTGATCATCGCAGCGGTTCACGCCACGGCGAATCGCCGTCATTCCACACCGTGTCGTTTTCCGAACCCAACGAAGCGGCCTTGAACGGCGTTGGTGAAGGCCGCGATTCTTGCGGGGCTGGCATTCGAGAAGAAAGCCAACCTCGAACCGCTTGTTCAGCCACGGCCACGGCAATGAGCAGCGTGCTCAGGACGGCGTGACCCTGGAGTTGGATGGTAGCAAAGGGTTGGAGAACCATGACCTGCTCCACGTCAATTCCCTCTTCGACATCGGTCAGGATGGTGTAGGTCCCCGGTTCGAGTTCACCCTGCCATGAAGGGGGCTCGTCACTGAGCAACCCTGTCCACGAAAACACCGTTGTTTGGTTGTCAAGCAAGACGGAGAAACTGATGTTTCCTTCATCGAGGCTGGTGCTGCTGAAGGTTGCGGTCAACCTTGCCGGAAGGGGTTCTGCCGTTCCAAACACCGACCCAACCGTCAGTTCTCGAGCGGGCTCGAAGTTGTTGACTGCGTTGATTTCGTTCGGTGCTTCTTGCTTGGCAACGTTGCTCCAAAGCACGTTGATGAGCACCAGAGCCAACACCCACAACACGGGATTGGTCCAAGAGCGGGTGGAGCCCATGCTACCGAGACAGGCCTTCGCTTCTTATGCATGTGTTTCCCTTTGGTCGGCAGTTGGATGTTCAACACCGTCCCCGTCGTATTCCGTTTGTTCTCGCCACAACGGGTGCACCACGTCCAGAATTTGAGCCATCCAGGACAATTTTTCCATTTTTCGCACCGGGTCGGTTGAACCCGACCACGGGCCCACTTGCGTCTCATCGTAGCCAAGCAGGTGGATGCGTTCGTTTTGCACCCCCAGCCATCGAACAAAGCACACGGCACGGTCGCCATCGGTGAACCCGCCGGGGTTGAACATGTCTGAATGATGTTCGTGCGTTTGGTGGGTCAGCACGAGGGGAGGTGGCGTTGTCGCCCAACGTTGCAACGATGTTGACCACGTCTTGGCATTGTCACCGTGCGCATGGACGATGAGGGGAATGGCGTTGTCAACAGCTGCGTCCAAGTGAACCCCGCCGTCAAGGTCTGTCACCACACACACGGGTTCCACCAACCCGAGGCAAGCGCCCACTGCGCCATCGGCAGCAACAAATTCTGTTCCCAAGGGCCAACCACGGTCAAGGTGTTCACGGCTGGCTGCCGCACCAACCAAAACGACGCGGGTGGCATTGAGAAGACGTCGGCGAACCGCTTCGAGCGTTTGTTCGCGCCGTTCAGGTGACCAGCCAAACAGGTTCGCTTGTGGGTGCTCATTGCAGGCGCTTCGAAGCCCAATAGCGCTGGTGACGTCCGCTTGGTAGGACCACCCAAAATGAGCACGAACACGGTCTTGGACGTCGATGAGGGCGGTCAGCACATCC
Source organism: Candidatus Poseidonia sp. (assembly GCA_049617635.1). Taxonomy (GTDB): domain Archaea; phylum Thermoplasmatota; class Poseidoniia; order Poseidoniales; family Poseidoniaceae; genus Poseidonia. Next base: position 46,468 of record JBMZJQ010000008.1, on the reverse strand, counting down.
TCGTCCATGCCGCTGACGACGCTGTCAAAGGTGATGAACCCAACCGAGGTTGAACTTCATAATCCGTGGCGACCATCGGTGTTTCATGCCCGTCCCACGCACCCCTCCACCGGTGACGGACGGCGTGGTGTTGGCGAGGTATCCGTTCTTGCCGCAAGCCTCTGCTTGGATCCGTTCCATGGCGACGCAACACGCCATCGATTTGAACGAGCTGCTCGACGGCCCGTGGATGGAAAAAGCGCGCCAAAGAGCACGAATTCGACTGATCGATTCCATCCAATCAAAGGAAGGGGTTCAGGTCGTCGGCGGTGATGTTCACACCGACGAAGGCCGACTAATCGAGGCGTTTTCGTTCTACTACGCTCGTTTGGTGATGTGTGCGAGTGAAGACGAGCGGTTGATCGCACGTTGGGCACAGGCAGAGGCCGCCCGGGCGGAACAATTGTTGATTCAGGATTCTCAAAACCTCGAAACCATTGCGCAAACCTACATCACCAACATCGAACTACTCGGCCCGTCCACAACGGGCGGCAGGGCCACCGGCACAGGGCTGCGTGACCTACGACAGCAATCTTCGGGAATTTGGCGAGTTGGTTTGTCCGATTTCATCGAAATCTGTCCCCGCATCACGGGCCATCGTTGGCGGCTGCCCAACGTCGATGTCGAAGCGGGGTGGGTCAAGCTTCACGATGAACGCCAATATGCGTCATCGGCGAAACTGGCTCGTCTGCTGCGCGAACGCATCAAGTCCGGCATCGAAGCCGAAGCCCTGGAGAAAATGGCCGAGGTAACAACCGACCTTGCCGTCCGTCTCGCCGAACCCGTTGGCATGGTCCGAAATTTGATGGCGAACAAGGCAAGCGAAGCCATCGCCTTGGTGGGGGCTGAGGAAAGCGATTGGCCTCCCTGCATGCAAAAAATCATTGCCGATTTGGCGGGGGGCGTCAACGTCAATCACTTTGGACGGTTGTTTTTGGCTTCGATGTCAGCGACGCTTGCGCTGCCCCAGGAATCCTGTGTGAACTTTTTCCGGGGTGCTCCGGATTTCAGCGAAGCCACGACCTCCTATCAGGTCCAACACGTCTACCAGCACGAGTACACGCCCGCAGGTTGTGGGAAGTTGAAGGTGAACCACAACTGCCCCGTGTTGCCCGGTGACAACCGAACCTGCGACCAGTCGTGGATGGACCATCCACTGAAGTACATCCGAGCAACGCAGCGATGGCGTCGCCTGACCTCCACGCCTGCGACCACCGAGGAGCCTACGCCCGATGCACCTGCGGCGGTAGAGGAAACCAATCCACAGGAATCTTAACGGGGATGTGTAAAAAAACAAGTCGCTGTTCAAGTGACCATGGACGGTTCACCAACGGGACTCACTTCCCGTCGCATGCCCGTTCTTTACCGACTCATCCGTTCGTTTTTCCGGGTCTTGACCGGCATCTGGTTCAGGGAAATCAACCTCGTGGACGATGAGTACATCGCCGATGAAGCGGGGGTGTTGTTTGTCACATGGCACCCGAACGGACTGATTGATCCGATGCTCATGACCGCCCGTTTGGAAGGCAAAGTCTCGACGCTTCTGCACCACCAGTTGTTCAAAATTCCGTTTCTCGGGTGGCTCTTTCAAGCCGCAGGCATGGTGCCCATCGGCAGTGCATCGCAACGAGCCACCGCACTGGGTCTTGCTCGAAGCGATGAAGCCATTCTCCACGGCATGGCAAGGCAACTGGCTCACGGCGGGCAAGTCCTCGTGTTTCCCGAAGACACGACCCACGGTGAGGCGACGGTTCAACGCATTCGCTCTGGGCCGGCGCGGATGCTGCTGCAGGCCCACCGTGAAGCGGTAGCCAACGGGCGCCCCCTCCCGCGGGTTGTCCCTGTTGGCTTGCATTATTCGGCCTCAAGCCGTTTTCGTGAGCGTGCAGCCATCGTGTTGGAACGGGCCATGGACGTTCCTGCAACGCCACCCATTAACGCCGATGCCAACGAACCTACCGAGGCGGAATTGGCGTGGATTTCCACCGTGACCTCCTCCATCGAGGTTGAATTGCGTCGTGCCAACCTTGCAAAATCGACGTGGCGAGAACGAACGCTGATTTGGAAGGGGCGCGGTTTGGTTCAAGCAGAAAAACAGCGGCAAGCAGGGCAAACCCTCTCCCGAAGTACGTATGCTGAGGCCATTCTTGGCGCTCGCAGGCTTCGGGCGGGTTGGGAGTACATGCTGCGAGAGGATCCTTCCGTAGCGGATGATTTGGCGCAAGCGTGCGAGGTACATTTTTCACGGCTTGATACGCTTGCACTCAGACCCTACGACGTTGATGCCAAACCGCCCACGTTGACCACGAAAGGCTTCGTAAATGCGGTGGTTTCGTGGCTCTGGGCGGTGGTTTGGATGTTTGGTTTGGTGACGTGGGGAGCGATGATTGGAAACTACATCCCGTACAAATTCCAAGGTCTTCTGGACAGCATCACCCGGCGCATCAACACCAACGGGTCCATGCAAGGGACCATCAAGGTGCTGTCATCCATCGTGGTATTCCCGCTTTGGTGGGTCTCTCTTTCGTTGCTTATGGCGTGGTTGTTGCTTGACACCAGCAGTCCAGTTTACCTTGCTTTTTCGTCCCATCAACTTTTGAAATACGTGACATTGCTACCAGCCGTTGGCGTGTTTGTCTTTTTCATGCTCTTTTGGCCCTTGACCGCCCGCGCTCACCTGAATCTCTATGCTCGCTTGGTTCGTTCAACGCGTCGCTTGCGTCAGTGGAGAGCGTGGGGGGATGAGAGCAACGATTGGGATACCTTGGTTCAACAACAGCAGCAATTGGCTCACCGCCTTGTCAGTTTGGGCGCGGGTTTGGTGCTCCCCGGCGATGAGGATTGGAACGATCCGCCCGCTGGAAAGGACGACGCAGAGATGGTACGTCGTCGGGATGAACCCCTCCCTCATTGATGTCTTGAAGCGGGCATTGTTCACAAGGGTTTGAATGAAAGAAGGTCGGTGGCACAACCAAACCCGGGGATGGCGACCATGACTCGAACGCTGGTGTTGACGGTTGATCGAGACAACGACCTCGGAAACAAAACCTCAATTCGCGGACCGGTGGTCGGACGAAGAAACGTCCTCACGGCCGCCCTCAAGCTCGGCATAGCCGACCCGGAGGAAAGCGACACCAACGCCATTCTCGGCGCCATGGCTCAACACGACAACATCGCCGAAGCCAAAGGCGAGGAAGACGAGGTCGAAATCGCCATCCTCACGGGCGATGAGAAAGTTGGCGTTCGCTCCGACCGGGCCATTGCTGCTCAACTTGAAGAAGTCGTTTCGAGTTTTCAGCCCGACCAAGCCATCTTGGTAACAGACGGCGCTGAGGACGAAAGCGTGCTGCCCATTATCACCTCACAAGTGCGCATTGACCACATCGAGAAGATCATCGTGCGCCAATCCAAGGGCATCGAAGGCACCTACTACTACATCGTCAAGGCGCTTGAGGACCCCAAATGGCGTGCGAAAATCATGATTCCGTTCGGAGCCGTCATGGCCATTTTGGGCCTTGGCATCATGTTGCCCAACGAAATCGGAGGCGTTGTCATCGGTGCTTTGCCATTGGTGCTCGGGCTGTACATTTTCAGCAAGGGTGCTGGCATTGAATCGACGGTCAATCGTGTCATCCAAGAAATGCGTGAAAACGCTGACGCGGCCATGTTTTCCTCGCTTCTATGGACAGCGACCTTGTTCAGTGCTATCTTTGCGGTGGCCGAAGGTTGGCGTGCGTTTGGGCTTCAAGAAGGCACGACAAGCACCCAATCCGTCCTCTGGTTGAGCGTGATTCACTCTTCCTTGGCCTGGACGGTGATTGCCTTCCTGACCTCCACGGCTGGGTTCATGCTTTTGCGTTTGAAGCGAGGTTCGTTCTCCGGCAGCCTGATCGTGCTCAGCGTCTTCGGCATGGTGGTCTATTCCTTCCTCAACGCAGCCCTTGACATCGCCATTCGTGTGTTGAACGGGACGTCCTACGAATTCAGTGTTGAAATGATTCTCAACGACTTGACCACGCCGCTGATTTGGGTCGTGGTGTTGTGGATGGTCACAACGGTGGTTCGAAGTCTCCAGGCCAAACAGGCCCAAGCGGACCGCTACTGGGGCATCTGATCACAAGATGAACCGCGGCAAGACCTTCGCCATGGTGTTGTGACCCACCACGCCAACCAGAACCCCTTCGTCGTTGACAACACCCAATTGATTGAGGTCATGGGTGAGCATCAATGCTCCCGCTTTGAGCAGGGGCGTGGTGGTGCGGACGGTCATCGGCGGATTGGTCAGGATTTGTTGCGCAGGAATGGAATGCATCCAGGCAACATCGCGATTCACCGTCTTCCGACTGATCCTTTTGAGGAGGTCGACCGCGTGAATCCGTCCAAGGGGCACACCTTCATCATCAACCACAAACACATGGTCCCAGTTGTTTCGTGTCAGCGCATCGAGCACAGAGGCCATGGAATCGCTTGCCAAGACGGCGTGGGGTGCCTGCATGGCGTGGCCGCACTGGACATTTCGCGCGGCTCGCGAAGCCGATGCAGGTTGAGCGGATTTGCGTTGAAACGGACGTGATGCCATGGTCTTCCCCACGGCGGTCCGTCTGCCGACCTCTTTTGAACCCTTCCGATATCCGTATTGCAGTATCCGGAATCCGGAAATTTTTCGGGACCGGCTGAAGCGTTTACCCTCAACAGATAAAGCACGCTGGCACATGGTCAATTCGTGACCACCCTTCCGCCTGAGGTGTTGACGGCCCTGAAGTCGATGAGCGGGTACGAGCAAATGCTCGAAATTGACCGCCTCTGTCGGGTTTACAACACCGACGAATCCACGGTCCGAGCCGCCTTGGCTCAGCATGCATCTTCTGCACCGGAGCAACCCGTCGCCGAAACATCACCTTCGTGGGACACCTCGCACAAGGACGTACCAACCCTCCAAGAGGCGACGGGTCCGGCTGCGCCACAGGTCATCGACAAGGGCCAATTCAGGTTTGAATACGACCCGACTCGGGAGGCTGCGGCTCGCCGAGAACAGGTGAATCAAGCGATTCTTTGTTCAGCATGCGGCGTTGCTCTCGGTATTCCTGACGTGCGCCCCATCAAGGTAACTTGCCCCTCCTGCCTGTTTGAGACCACCTACACCCATTGAGGGCGAGGTTGATGAACAGCCACATGGAGGACGACACATGGACGGTACCTCTCCCAGGCTTTGGCCCTATGCCGCCAACAACTCACCGCTCGCTCTTCCCGAACGACCGGTTTTGTACACGCCAAGGGCCGTGATCGACCTCGAGTTTTCCGGCGAGAAGACCTCCAACGACGAGGAACTCGATGCGAGTGGGATTTTGGCGTATGCAGAACACTATGCCAGCCACGGTGTTTCACTCAATGCGCTGTTGAAGGACGAGGGGGCGCCTCTTCTCGAAGAGCGCCGGCCCATTTTGCTGCAGGGAGAGTTGGCCAACCCGTATCGCTTGCAGGACATCGGTATGGGCGCGCTCCCCCTTCTACCGGTTCGCCTTGAGGGGTTGTGCCGTACATGGGCCGATGGGCTTGACCCTCGTGACACCTATCCCGGCATCCACCACGTCACCCTTGCCCGAACACCGGGTTGGTGGGAACTCTCAACGGTGGGTTTGGCGACCAAGGAGCAATTGAAGCAGATTCGTGAATGGTTGGACAACGGTGTGCGTCAAACGTGGCGACCGGTGAAATTGGGTGAGGGGAGCGTTCGCTTCGAACACGACCCCGTCACGCCTCCGGCCTCGGCGGATGTGGAATGGGACGGCACCGTTGAGCGTGTGTCTGCTCCGCCACCGCCAACCACCGGCCCGCTTCTTTCGCTTGACGCGTTGTTGGTCGTGGTGCACACGCGTCAGGGGTGCTACAACCATCGCGGGCGTTTGGCGCGTTGCGTTCACATGCATCAGCGGGCGTTTCACGAACAGTTGTTTCGAAAGGGTTCCTCCCATCGCTGGGACGACGTTCTCACGCTTCGCTAGATGGACGCAGGTAGTGTTCCACGCGTTCTTCGCCCCACACGTACTCGTGACATTTTTCCAAACCTGCAGCCTTCAAGACCTCTTCATCAATCCCAGCTAGCACCGGATTTCGATGCTCAATTGAAGCGTGGACGAGAAACACCTCGTCCACCAAGCCTTCATCGAGGAAGCGATGAACGGTGGTGGGACCTCCTTCCACGAGCAGCCGTTGAATTTCTTGGTCACCCAACTGGTTCATCAGCGAACGAAGCCCTGCAAACCCTTCCTGGAGCAGGCGAGTTTCTCCCTCGTCGTTGAGTAGCCTGGAGGATGGATCGACGCGACCGTTGGGGTCAATCACCAAGCGCACCGGTTGGCGGTCGGAAGGTACCAAGCGCACATTGAGTTGAGGGTCGTCACGGTTGACGGTCTCCACCCCAACCAACACAGCATCGCAATCACGGCGTAGTTCGTGCACTTTTTCGAGACATCCGTGCGACGTGAACCGTTGAGCTTCTTCAGATCGGTCGTCAACCGAACCTTGCTGGTCAAGCGCCAATTTCACGGTCACCAGCGGTCGACGATGCTCACACCAGTGCATGAAGGCCCGCATTTGTTCGCGTGCTTCTGCCTCCATCAAGCCCAATCGGGTCGGAATTCCTGCCTCGTTCAACACCGTGCATCCGTTGCCACGCACCGTGGGGTTTGGGTCGCCGTGTGCCACCACGACTTCTTTGACGCCGGCCCACATCAACGCTTCAGTGCACGGCGGTGTGCGTCCAAAATGGTTGCATGGTTCCAGCGTCACGTAGGCTGTCGAACCGTTTGGTGAATGCCCCTTCTCCTCTGCATCGTGAATCGCCATTTGTTCGGCATGGAGTCCACCAAGATGGTCATGCCATCCTTCTGCAATGATGCGACCGTCTTTCACCAGCACGCAACCGACCAGTGGATTGGGACTGACCTTCCCCCTGCCACGTTCAGCAACCAGCAAGGCGTGTTCCATGAACGCGACATCGTCATCGGTCCATGCGTGGTCCACGTCACGCCGAGACCCATGGAGTTCAAGACTTCTTGTATGGGCGATTCATGTGAATTCGACCAAAAAACAGAAATTTATGCAAGATAGTTGAACATATATTCATTATGCATAAATGCATAAACGCCCGCGCTGGAGAAGGTTTCAAGCACTTGAGAACCTTCACGACACCATGACAAGTGCGCCTCAGCAAGGCTTCCCCGACCCGCTCAACTTTGAGCAAGACGGGACATCACGTCGCAAAAAAGGGACACACCGTCCTGTTTTTGCCGATGTGTTCACCCAAGCGGGGACGACCGTTGGGCCACCAGACAAAGTTCACCTTCTGGTCAATCCCTATGCTGGCAAGAAGAAGGGACGCATCGTTGCCGACGAAGTACGCCAACAACTCGAGGCAGCGGGTGTTGATGTCGCGGTTGCCTACTCTGCCTACAGCGGCCATTTGATGACGCTTGCTTCTGCCTTGAAGGTCAACGAAGGCGACGTGATCGTCGCTGTCGGCGGCGACGGTACGCTTTGCGAGGTGCTCTCTGGCCGTATGTTGCTGAATCCCGTCCAGCGGGAGCGCTTTGCCATCATCCCTGCTGGGACGGGGAACTCTCAAGCCAACGATCTTTCCCTATCGAGCGTTCAAACCGCCATTGACGCACTCCTCAACGGGCATTACCAAGCCCTTGACCTGGCGAAAGTCGAATTGACGGAAGGATTACCGGGCCACGAAGGTGAACGCATCGTTCGATACAGCCACAACCTCGTGACGTGGGGGTTGGGCGTTGATTCCAATATCCAGGCTGAAAAAATGCGTTGGATGGGGCCCATTCGCTACGATGTCGGCATTCTTCTTGCCATCCTCAGCAATCGCAAGCGAAGCGCGACGTTGACCATCAATGGAACGTCGGTGACCGACGACTTCACGCTTTTTTTGGTGCAAAACAGCCAAACTGGAGGCTCCTTGCTTCCACTCGCCCCCGGTGCCTCGCTTGACGACGGCGAGATGGACATCGGGATTCTCAAGCGGATGAAGCGAGGGGCGATCCTGAAGGCGTTTGGGATGCTCAAAAGTGAAGGGAGGCACGTCTTCCACCCGCAGGTGGATTATCATCGGTTTACCTCCCTTCGCATCGAAACAGAAACGCCAACGGCCATCAACATCGATGGGGAGAACATCGGCTCAACACCCTTGAAGATGGACGTGCTCAAGCACGCTGTTGATATCGTCGTGCCTGCTCAAAACGAGAAATCCGAGAAGTCTTCGTCCTCGTCTTCGTAGTGTTGGGCAGGCGCAGGCGCCGCTTCCTCAACAGGTTCTGCTTTCTTTACGGCCTTTCGACGACGCACCGGCGGTTGTTTCTTTGGTTCAGCCGCAGGTTCTGGGGGACCGCCAACGTTGGAGGAGGTGGGTGGAGATGAGCGTCGTTGTGTCATGGACGGGGGAAGTGATGAAGACACGGATTCCTCAGCGTTCATTCGGTCCATTTCCTGCGCCGCTTCGGTGACGACCACGCTCGACTTGCGTCCGCCTGGGGCAGAACCACCGGGTCCTTTCGAGGTTGATGTAGAGGCCAAGACGCTATCGAGGTCAAACCCACCCATCGGGTTCTCGTTCTTTGGAGCGGCGGAAGGTTGGGGCTTTTCCTTCTTGATTTCCTTGGCCCGTTCTTTGTCTTGGCGTGCTTTTCGCTCGGTTGGAGATTCCATGCCGGCCTTCTTTGCTGCCTTGGCGTCGGTTTTCACACTGGCTGCCTTTTTCATTCCCTCGGACCCGATGAGCGTCTGCATGGTGCTGCTCGCCGATTTCATGACCAATCCTTTGGAGACGATGAACAATCCAACGGCTCCACCCAGTCCACCAACGAGGAAGAACATGATGAATCCACCACGGCCCAAGAACGGCACGTCGCCTTGGACCCATTCGTCATCGGCTTCACCGCTCACGGTGACCGAGGCACCCTCAAGCGAGATTCCGGTGACGAAGACATAGGCGTCCTCTCGGTTGTTGTCCCCGACCAACATGTTGCAGTCGCTGCTGGTTTTGTGCCAGCTCTTGAGGTACCCGTTGGGGTTCTTTCCATCGGCTGCCTCAACAAGATAGCCTTGGATCACGACCGGTTGATGCCATTCGCCCAAGGATTTCATGCCAGAGAGGATGTCTTCCGATGTGGGAACCAGGCCGAGAATGAACCATTTCGTGTCTGCGTCAGAATCCAGTTCATCCAAATCCACGCTTCCTGCACCCGTGTCTGGGCCCAACGGCAGGGACCATGACTTGACATCAATTCTCGCCCCTTCACCGTCTTCGACGCTCGCTGCTTGTTCAAACGGCATGGACTGAATAGCCACCGCAGTGGTGACCCCGTAATCAAGGCCCTTTGCTCCCATCAGGGTGTCGTGCTGGTCGTAGAAATGGCTGGCGGCGAGGTAGCCGGAGAACCGAATCGGGTCGCCTTGCTTTGCTTCGAGAACACTGCCTTCTGCATCGGGGGTGCAGCCGACTGGATACAGGCCGGACAGCGTAGTGCTTTGACCGGACAATCCGCTGGTAACGGTTGAATTCTCCATGGAGAAATCAACCTGCACGCTTGAACTGCCCGTTCCCCAATCGGCTGATGAAGGGCCCAGGCACCCGGCAAGGGCCATGCAAGCAACCAAACACAGGGCAAGCGAACTACGGCGCATGAACGGATGAGGGCGGGTTGAGTTTGAGAAGTCTTCCCTGCTGTTGAACGACGGCATGAGTGGCGCAGTCGGAGAGATTTGAACTCCCGAGTCACGGGGACACCGGATTTCAAATCCGGCGCAATACCAGGCTATGCGACGACTGCTGTGGGTCAACGGAGGGGCTTCCGTTTTTTCTCCTTTCCCTCATGCCTTCATCGCTGGTGTTTCCTCGAGAAGAGGCCAACGGCTGCAGCCAAGGCAGTCATGGACCAAAACCACGGCAGGCCTGGCGTGGTCTCGGCTTGATGCCCGCCCAACTGCTCCTTTTCCAGCAATTCCCGAACATCGGCCGCCAGGTCCTCTGGTCGCCAATCATCGCCCGCCCAAGCAACGACCGGTTCCCGGTCTGAATTCAAAATGTAGGTGATGGTGGAGTGGCCAACGTTGTATTCTTCGGTGGTTTCAGGGACACACGTGAGTTGGTCCCCGTCGTCCCAGCCGAATCCTTCGTCGCACATGCAGTGCATAGCGGAACCGGCGCCCATGTGCCACCCGTGACCGTTGCAAACGTTGGTGTCTGCGTTGGAAGCGAGCGGTGAAAGAACGGTGCTGGTGTTCACATAGGAAGGCGCCCACATGATGTGTTCCGGTTCCAACAACTCATCCATGCCAACGCTGGAGGATTCCCATGCTTCCGTGCTGCCGTTCCAAACATAGAGGTTCCACCACCAGGAATAGTCGCTCGGGGCAGACAGGTTGTCGATGGACGAGAGGTAGTGACCGTACGTCGAATCTTCAATGGTTGAATTCAGTGCAAGATGGTCCAACGTTCCCCGGGTGAGGTGATAGCCGGACAGAGCGCTGATGTTCGCCTCGTCGATCGAACCGTTCGGCCAAGCAACCGTCATGCTCAACGCCTCGTTTTGTGGAGGTGCGGGAAGCTGCGTACGGTTGTTGGTGGTCGCCATCCAAGCGATGTGCGGATGAAGATGGACATCGACTTCGTCCATGCCCACATCGGCGGGTTGCCACGCGTCTTGCGTTGCGTTCCACACATTCAGTTCCCAATACCACGACCAATCCTCAGGGGAATCAACGCCATCGATGCCGTGGAGCATTCGCCCCCATTCACCTTCAGAGATGTTCAGTGCCCAGGTTCGTTCCTCCGCCAGCATCATCGTGGCAGCGGAGGCGCTCAAGTGAGCCATGTGTTGGTTTGAGGTGGTGTTGCTGGTGGCCAACGTCAGCGAAGATTCACCGGGTTGGTACGCCATCGTGTGGGCATCGATGACGGCCTTTTGGACCACCAACCCGAAGGTTGCCCACACCGGCTCCAAGACGTCGGTTGAACCCGTGAGGTGGGGCCACTCAACACCGTGCTGTTGGGTGTATGCAGCGAGCACATCCGGTGTGTCGCGTTCAGGGTCAACCGTGATGGAGACGAAGGTCACGTCTTCCTGTTCACGTTCCGAGAGTTCGGAATGTGCGGTTTTGAGCGATTGCGTGATGACAGGGCACACATCGGGGCAGTGGGTGAAGATGAACGACGCCACGATGACACCCTGACTGTCGAGGTCAAAGGAATAAGTCTCGTTGTATTGGTCGATGAGCGTGAAGTCATCGACGGGTCCGCGTGCCAGTTTGCTGCCTTTGTAGGCGCTGGCCGGTGCCATCAACAGCACGGTCACGATGAGCAGGGCCACCAAGCGCTGGAGGCTCATGGCGTTCCGCCCTCAGCGAGTCGTGGCGTAGTCCCAGTTTGGCATGCACCATGAAGGCAATTCCGTGACCGCACCGGGGTTGGACAAGCCGATACCCCAGAGCATCAAAAGCACAAAGAGCACGGGGAAAAGCGCCGTGCGGGTGTAGATGCGAGGGTCGCCCTTCAAGTGCATGAAGTAGGCTGCGATGCCGTAGCCTTTGACGATGCCAACGCCGATCAAAATGAACCATACCACGTTCAACGTGATTTCGATGTCTGTTCCCGGGACCTTCTCAAAGAAGACGGCGCCGACTTCGAACACCGTGAAAATCATCAAGACGACGAAGTTCCAAAAGTAGATGTCGTAGTTACCAGGCAATTTTTCGACGAGCGATTCAAAGATTCCAGATGTTTCGTGTTCTCCCATAATCTCACCTCAATACAGATAGAAGGCTGGGAAGATGACCACCCATGCCAAGTCAACAAAGTGCCAGTACAGCCCGAAGTATTCGATACCCTGTCCGTTCTTTTCATCGTAGCCAACGGTGTCGGCTTTGAAGATCAGGTACAGCATCACCAGCAAGCCGATGAAGACGTGCAAACCGTGAGCGCCCGTGGCGATGTAGAAGATTGAACCGGCTTGGGTGCCGATGGTGAAGCCTTCTGCAACCAAGTGGCTCCACTCAACCAACTTGAGGACGATAAACATCGAACCCAAGAGGAAGGTTGCAATCAGGTAGTTGCGAACGGCTGCCTTCTTGGTCGGCATGAGTTTGCCCAGCAGACCTTCAGGTGCTTGCCAATCCTTCGTCTTGGCCGTTTTCAAGGCCAGAACGATGGTGTAGGATGAGATGATGAGGGCGAAGGTGTTGATGGCTCCGGGAAGCAGCGTCATGAAATCACCTTGGCCGCCCAATCCGTCGAGCGTTCCGCCGTTGGGTCGTAGGAAGTCGGAAGCGGTCAAGGTGTCAACAGCCGTACAGTTCTCATTGCCTGCATTCACTTGCCATTGCGTACACCATTCGGTTCGCATGCGGAGGTAGGATGAGAAGAAGGTCGCGAACACCATCACCTCAGACATGATGAACACCCAAAGACCAGCCTTACGGATGTGTTCGCCCGCAAACCATTCGTCGGTTTCGGTAGCGATTTGTTCGTGGTTCCCGATAAACGGCAAGTCTTCTCGCCACCAGTTTGCTACGCCTGCCACGATGAGCATAAGGCCGAGCATGCTCATCCCAAGGTCGCCAAGGCTCGCATCCACACCGGACAGCATGTTGCCGAGAGAGGCTTGGAACGAGGGGAAACCCATGAGGAAGAACATGATACCCAAGGCAAACACGATGGGGGAACCTGAACCGTGGTGCTCGTGGTCGTCACCACCGTAGTGGTGGTCATCGTGTCCACTGTCCTCGGGGAAGATGGAATTGAGGAACCCGCCAACGCCAATAAACGAGGCGTAAGTGATGCACATCAGCAGGATGGTGATGCCTGCTGTCCGCCATGTCAAGTAGGAAAGGTGTGCTTCAATTTCGTGATGATGAGCCTCTTCCTTCTTTTCCTTGAGGGCCTTGATCTCACTCTCGCTGGCGTTGTTGGCCTTGGCCTCTTCGTAGTCGTACTTGGCTTCCTCGTACTCGTGAATCGCGTCCTCGTAGGTGTGATGCTTCATGTTGGCAACACCGACGCCCATGGTGGCAAAGGCGAGGATACCGATGGTGAGGAACAGTCCACCCATCAAGACGGCGCGCATCCAGATGCTGTTCTCGACGTGAGCTTCTCCGCCACTCATTCTTCTCCCTCCAGTGAACCAATCATCACGCTTTTCGGTTCGGCTTTCAGCAATTTGTCGACCAACGAAGGCGATTCCTTGTGGTGTCCGAATTCCACGTTCATATCTCCCTGGACAGGAATGTCGTGGAACGAAGGCGTTGGGGGTGGTGAGGTCGTGGACCATTCAAGGGACCAACCTCCCCACGGGTCTTTGCCAACCGGCTCGCCTCGACGGGCCGAGTAAAGGATGTTCCATACCAGGAGCAATTGACTGATGCCGAAGATGAACGCAAAGGTCGACACCGCCATGTTGTACTCGGCGAAACCGGACTCAATGGTGTAGGTGTGGGTTCGCCGCGGCATGCCCATGATGCCCAACGCGTGCATCGGCCAGAAGGCTGCGTTGTAGGAGGCAAAGCCGATGAGGAAGTGCCACAGGCCCAGCGTCTCGTTCAACTTTCGACCCGTGGCCTTGGGGTACCAGTAATACACGGCGGAGAACAATGCAAAGACCGTTCCGCCGATGAATACGTAGTGGAAGTGAGCGACCACGAAGTAGGAATCGTGGAAGTGGATGTCAAGCCCTGCAACGGGGAAGAACATACCCGAAATTCCGCCGAGCGTGAAGGTCACGAGGAAGCCAAGCGACCACAGCGTGTGGGTTTTCATGACCAACGAGCCGCCCCATAGCGTGGCCAGCCAGTTGAAGATTTTCGCACCGGTGGGGATGGCCACCAGCATCGTGGTGATCATGAAGGCGGCACGCCAGAACGGGTCCATACCCGAGGTCAGCATGTGGTGGCCCCAGACGATGAAACCGACAATGCCGATACCGGCCATGGCGATGACCATCGACTTGTAACCGAAAATGGACCGGCGGGCGGAGGTCGCCAACACTTCGGAAACAATACCGAAGGCCGGCACGATCACGACGTACACTTCTGGATGGCCGAAGAACCAGAACAAGTGCTGGAACAGCAAGGGGTCGCCTCCAGCGACGAAGAATTGGGTTCCAATCGTGTGGTCAAACAGCAGGAATGCCACACCGATGATGAGGGCGGGCAAGGACATGAAGAGCATGAACACGCTGATGAACACCGACCAGCTGAACAGGGGCATCTTCATCCAGGTCACGCCGGGTGCACGCATGGTGAACACCGTGGTGATGAAGTTCACACCACCCAAGGTCGACGAGGCACCGAGCATCAGCATGCCGGAAATGAATGCCGTGGTTCCAGCGTTCGAGCCGTAGTCGGCCAAGGTTGAACCAAGGTTTGCTTCGGTCAGTGAGGAGTACGGCGGGTACATGACCCAGGTGATGTCGGCGCCTTGTCCAGACCAAATACCGCTGAAGATGAGCGGGGCGGAGAACACCAGCAACCACAAGCCCATGGCGTTGATGCGCGGGAAGGCCAAGTCCTTGGCTCCGATTTGCAGCGGTAGCACGTAATTCATGAAACCAGCGATCATCGGCATGGCTGCAAGGAAAATCATGGTCGTACCGTGGAGCGTGAAGAACGAGTTGTACTCATCATAGGTGAGGAAATCGTTCTCTGGAAGCGCCAATTGGATACGGAACAACAGTGCCAACAGGCCACCGACAAGGAAGAAGAAGAACCCGAAGAGGAAGTACATGATACCGACTTCCTTGTGGTCGGTGGTGGTCAACCAGGGCTTCAAGAAACTCCAGAAGCGCTCCATGGTGAAGGTCTCGGGTGAGCGTCGGTAGAACACCCAGAGGACGCCGACGAAAATCAGGCCAGCTGCCAAACCAATGGAGGTCATGAAGATGATGAGGGCGCTTGCGCTTGGGGCAAGGGCTCCAGCGTTGATGCCGGCGATGGCCACGGTGGCGACGTTCCAATGGTCACCGCTTGAACCGCCGTTTCCGGTGTTCCCGTTCACGGCGTTCCCGTAGACCGTCATTTCGACGTTGAGGTCGTCAGCGGCAGGGGCCGTCCACTCAAAGGTCCACGAACGTACGTTGTTGGCCTCGGAGGTGTGGGTCAGGCCGTCGTCCATGATGTGGCCCAAGGATTCGGGCACCGCCGTCACTTCACCGTGAGAGACCAAGATCCGGTAGCCACCGTAGGGGACGGTGCGTGCGCCGTCGGTAACGATGCCGTCACCAGCAAGTTCCATGGCGTCATTTTCAAGCGTCACGGTGAACGTGTAGGTTTCGCTGGCGTTGTAGGTTGAGGGCAAACCATCGACCAGCACCGTGGTGTCAGGAGAGGCACCACCGTGACAGCTGCACCCTTGGTCACCGGCAGACCCAATCCCGCTGGGGATGGCCGTGAACTGTGGAGCCGCCACCAAGGACAGCATCAACACGCTCAACAGAAGCGTGATTCGAAGACGCATCAGTAGTCACCTCCACTTGACCCATCGGTCGTTTTCTTCACGCCCGTATCGGTCTTGCAGTCCATGCCCTCAGCCGCAACGATGGTCACTTGGCCGTACATCATGGAGTGTTGGTTGCCGCAGTATTCAGCGCAGCGAATCGGGAACGTGCCGGGGTCGTCGGCCATGATGGACATGTAGGTGCCCGTTTCAAGTCCGGGAACCAGGTCCTCCTTGACGCCCCACTCAGGTAGCCAGAAGGAGTGCTGGACACCGATGTAGTTTGGATTGGAATCATCGGAAGGCTTGGAGTGCATCTCAAACACGACTTCAACATCGCAAGGCAGAATCATGTCTTCGCCTGCGGCCGATGAGAACACGTGGTCCTTTGGAATGTGCATCCATGTGTGAATGACTTCGCCGTCAATGTCGGTCACTTCAACGGTTGAGAGCAGGAACGGGTTGAAGGTGATTTCAACCATGGCTTCACCGAAGTTGATGGCCTGCTCTCCTTCGTCGACGCCCTTGCTGAAATTGACGTTCACAGCGGCGTCATTGGTGCTCGTGACGGTGAGGGTCGTTCCGCTCCATGTCACGTCGATGTTGGTGGTGGACGGGTCGTCTTCCCAGGTCAGGCTGTCGGAATACTTGTACTCCCAGAACCATTGTTTTCCGATGATTTCCATGTTGTGAACGTCCTCATCTTCGGGGTCGATTTGCCACACCGCCGTGTTGGAGGCGAGAGCGAGCACGACCAACCACGTCACGATCAAGGTTGGTAGGACGTAGAACATCACTTCAACCGGGGTGTTGTGGCGGTCAACGGGAAACGACCCGACTTCGATGTGGTCAATGTGGGTGGTGTCGGGTTCGACGCCGTCTCGGTAGCGGAGCATGGCCAAAAACATCCAGCCGAAGGTGAAGATGCCGACCAGAATGGACCAAAACATGAACTTATCATAGAGAACAGTGAACACCGTGTCTTCTGCTACCATGCAACCACCCTATTTGACCGGCCGCATAGCCCCCCCTTAAGCGTTTGTTGGGGGGGGTTAGAACCGTGGTGCGTTTCCCTATTCAACCCTTCATGCAGACCCGTCTTCGTTTTGCATTTGAATTGATATGAAAACCCCCCGAGACCGTACAAAAAACCGCTTTCCCTTGGTTGGTTTGGGATGCTACTTGAACCCCCGCCGACTCGAGTTGAACATGGGTCCGAGCACCTGCCTCACACGCACCCTCGATGGGGCCCTCGTGATGGCCATCGAGGTCCAGCCCGGAGCCCACCGCCAAGGTATTGTTGGGTTCAACACCTGGCGTGACCGACTATCGGTGGCGGTGCGCGCTCCTGCCAAGGACGGCCAAGCGAACCGTGCGGTGCTGCACGTGCTCTCGCACCAACTCAACATCGACGAAGCATCGATGTCCATTGTTGCAGGCCAAACCTCGAGGATGAAAACGGTTCGACTGACGAACCTGTCCATGGAAGACCTTCTCGGAAAAGTCGAACAGGCGTTGGGGGACGCACCATGACCTCCTACCACGGCCCTGGTCGAGGTTCCTCCAACGCCGAGGAGCGCTGGCACAAAGCGGCCCAAGCCCTCGCTTCGGCTCGGCAGCGAAACCGGGAGGCCCACGCCGCTGTTTTGGTTGAAGGGCGTCGTGACCGCTTGGCTTTGGAACGGCTGGGGTTCACCGGCCCGATCGAGGTGTTGAATCGTGGCTGGCCGGTGGACGACGTGCTGGTGTATGTCCTCGAGCATTACGGCCGAACCAGCAAGACCGACCACGGCCCAAGCATCGTGTTGTTGATGGATTGGGACCGAACTGGAGGACGCCTGCAGGCACAATGCCGCAGGAACCTGGAATCGCTCGATGTTCGGTTCGATGAAAGTCTTCGCTCCATGCTCACCGTGTGCTTGAAGCCGGAAACGCGCGTGGTTGAGGGATTGTCAGGGTTGATTGACGTCCTCTTACCGCTGGTCGATATGTACGACGAGGCCGGGTTCAGCGGTTCGTCTCAGGGGAAGGAAACGCGTCCTCTTTGACGGTGTTCAGCACCACGTGCGTGTAGGAACGAGCCACACCGTCAAGGGTAAACACGGTCTTCGTGAGGTTGTCCAAGTCGTTTCGGTCACGGACTCGAGCCAACACGATGGAATCCCAGTCACCGGTCACGTCGTACACGGCAAACACCCTGGGGTCGGCGGCAATTTTTTGCTGAACGTCGATCATGCGGCCCTTGACGATTCTCAATCCAGCCATGATGGTCATGGTCCAACCCAACTGCTGTGGGTCAAGAACAGCGCTGTAACCTTTGATGACGCCTTCCTCTTCGAGGCGTCGCAATCGGTTGGTCACCGTCCCTTGGGCCAAGCCAAGGGTGCGTGCAAGTTGGCGATGGCTTGTCCGAGCATCCTCACTCAGCAAACGAAGCAACGCACGGTCGGTGTCATCGAGGTCCATGAACGAGGACGGTCGGTTCATGGATTTCAAGCCTTCATTCTTCCTCGTTGGCCAAAGGGCTGGCGAGAGGGGCAGCGAGCCACACATGCTGTTTCCATCCACCCAATCCGTCGATATCGACCGAGGTTTCAATGTGACATTCTTCCCGGTGCGTTTGGCGGAACGACACGACAAGATCAGCCTGTTCGTGAGGTTTGAACGAACGTCTTGGCGGTCGACCTTTGAACACCCAAGGCGGCAGCACACTCCATTTCGTCACGGTGAATGCTGCAGAACCGGCCTGCACGCTGAGCACCAATTGGTCGCCGTGTTCACTGCTCCACGTCGCTCGCAACGATGGTATGGCCTGCTCTCGCGTTCGCATGGAGGCGATAATCGCCACCAACATCACAAGGGCGAGAATGGAGAGCATGATGGGGGTCCACGCTTGACGGGACGATGTGTGCAGCGAAGGGGAGGGCAATCGGTCGTGCTTGAGCACCAACAAGTCACTGTCCTCCGCGCCTTCAACACCTCCGAACACAGCGATGCTGTACGACCAACCGTTCGGTTGCTGTGTGAGGTCCACCCCTGCGGCCGACAAATGGTCGGCTGAGAGCAACGCCGTCATCGAGGTCGTGTTGTTGGGTTGAAGCGAAAACGCCACCTCTGGCCTCAATTCCCTGACGAGGTTGACCGTGGTTCGAAGGTGCTGGTCAACCGCCCTGTCCTCGGTCAAGACCAGGTACATGAGGGTTTGATTGGACAAGGAAACCAACGGGGTCACGTCGAGGTCAAACACCACAAACCTCAGGTTTTGGTCCGCTGCAACGACCTTGACTTCGCCGTCGATGGTGATGAGGTCGGGCTCCCGGACCTCATGACGTATCACGGTGCTCTCGTGTTCGCTGGTGTTGAGGTCGAGGGTTGACCGTCGGTACAGCGCGTCGTCGTCAGGCCACGACGACCCGGTCTCGTCGCTCCAAGACCACCACGTCCATGTCACGGCTCCCTCGCTTTTTTCAGCATCTGGGCGAGTGGTGTTCATCGAAAGAAAAACCTCTTCCAAAGCGAACTCGTTCTCATCGGGGATGGAAGCATGGGCGTGAATGTTCCATGTTTCTTCGGCAGCGAGGGAGGGCGGTATCAACATCAAGAGCAAGACGCCCATCAAAACACGCCGTCTCATGCTTCGTCCTCCCGCCACGGCAAGCCGAGTTTACGGCGCAGAATGTTTTGCTCGTTGAGGTCGATCATCAACGTCACCCGTGCACCAATCCATACCGAGAGGATCTCTGGACCCCAAGGCATGGTTGCTCGAAGCAGGTAGGCCCCGCTGGGTAAGGCATGAAGACCGGTCGCCTCGGTGAATTCGTCAAGAAGGGGCGCCCAACCGGTGAGCAATTGAACAAAATGCTCCGAGGAGAGGTCAGCGATGTTTGCGCTGAACCGGTGCCCAAAAGCGTACGTGGCTTCTTGCCGAGAACGCCACGAGTCCTTCTTCAGGGTAAAGGCGGGGAGGCCCACATGGACCACCCGGATGGGATGGAATGTTCCCCCCGGCCAAACATCACCTTTGTTCGTCGGTGCTTCGGGCTCAAACAATCGCTCCCTCACGAGTGGAGGCGCAAGGTTCAGTCGTTTCCCTCGTTGCCAAACGGAGTAGGGTGAGAAGTCCATGCCGTACATCGTCGAAACGGTTTCAACCAGTTCATCAGAAGCATGAACGACAGAATTCGCCGTAACGGGCGGAGGTTGTTTGTAGGTCGGCGACCAATGTTGCGAGGTTCGGGTGGCCCTGCTCGAACGGTAGGTTTGGGCCACGGCTTCTGGCGAAGCCTCGGGACGATGACGAAACTTCGCTACAAAGAACCCACCCGTGTCGTGGTCGCTGTGCCACAACCGTCCACACAACGGAAGAAGTTCCTGGATGCGTTGTTCGTCTTCCGCCGCCCCCTCGCCCAAGGCGAGTCGGTCGTGCGGGCTGAGATGATGTGCATCAAAGGACGGTAACGAGGTGGCCTCGTCGAGAGCCACCGGTTCGCCTTCCTCATTGAGCATGGGCCACGAGGTCAGGCCGGGATGGAGGGTCAACCCCTCAACGTGCACGGGAAGCAGCTCAAGATAGGGGCAACGACGGAGCAGTTCAGCCACGACGGCTTCGTTTTCGACCGGATCCAGGCTGCATGTCGAATAGATGAGCGTCCCGTTCGGTACCAGCAAGGACGCTCCGCGCTGTGCGATTTCAACCTGCATGGAGAACATTCGTCGGCCTTGCTTTGGCGACCAGTCCCACCACACGTCCGGATTTTTGCGCGTCGTGGCACTACCAGTGCAGGGCACATCCGCAACGACGAGGTCAAACCCGGGAGGCGGTAGTCGGGCGAAATGCCGACCGTCGTGCTGGGTGACGACGATGTTGGCCAATCCCATGCGGCTGCGGTTGCTGACCAGCATGTTCAGGCGACCCGACACGGGTTCGTTGGCCACCACCACACCGTTGGGATGCAAATGCTCTCCCAGCTGGGTTGTTTTTGATCCCGGGGCAGCGCACATGTCGAGTGCCAGCACGCTGCCGACCTCTTCAACCAGACGAACCGGTACCATGCTGGCGGCTTCCTGCCGCGTGATTCGGCCTGTTTCGTGAAGCAGCGCCATCATGCGTTGCGCATCACCTGTTGCTTTGCCACGGGCGAACGGCATTACAAAGGCCGACTCATCGGGCATCCACGGCAAGGGTGCGGCCCCAAGCGCCTTGACCTGTTCGACCGTCCACGCTCGGTCTTCTCGGTGAAGGCTGACACGAAAGGTTTCAGGAAGCGGTGAGAGTGCTGTCTCAAGCCACGCATTGACGTCTCGACCGAGGTGGCGAACCAAAGCGGTGAGCGAGGATTGCTGGGCGTACGCCCGCCGCTCATCACCATCATCCCGTGGGCCCCTCACGCCTCGTGGTCGGGAACGGCCTCTTTTGGTCTTCCGCCATGATGAAAGGATGCTTCGTTGTGTTTGACCACATGCTGGTGGAGGCGGCCCCTTGGTACCTTCCTCTGTTGTTCGTCACCACGTTGGCGTGGGCCGGTGCTTGGTTGCTTGAACCGAGCCTCCGGCCACGGAGGTTCCTGCATCGGTGTTATCTCTTGGCACCCCCGTTGCTGGCCTTGGGCTTGGTCGCTGTTCGAGCCTTCGCCGTGTTGTCGTTGGACCAACGCCATAACGAAGTCCGTCTGGTCTTGGGTGATGAGGCGAGCATGGGTGAACGCATGCAACTTTTGTTCACGGGGTACGGCGCATTGGAAGGTGGCGTAGCGGCTCTTCTTCTGTTCGGGTTGTTGGCGCCGCTGCTTCCCAGTCTGAGGAACGCCAGCGAGGACACCAAGCAGTTCGTACGAAGTCGCATGATGGTTCACAGCGGCGTGTGGGCCTTGCTGTCGATGCTCATGCTGTTCCCGCTTGAGGCTCATGCATCGATGCAAACCTTCCCAGACTCGCCCACGGTGAGCCAGTATCCTTGGGTTCATCTCGCAGCGGTGGTGGTGTTCACGTTGCTGGTGATGATGGCCGGCGAGTTGCTGGTCGCCAGCACCCACATTGCCCAAAACAACGACACGAGGATTCTGGCCCAGCGCGCCGTGCTCAAATCCGTGGTGGCGGGAACCGTCGCGTGGTGGGCCATTGGCCAAACGGCGGTGTTTTCGCAAACATGGTGGGCACGTCCCTTCCACGATCCCCTTCCCACCTTTGGGCTGTTGTGTCTGGTGTACGCGACCCTCGTCGTCGCCTACCACAGTTCGGCGACCGTGACCGAAGCTCGTTTCCATCAACATCCCCACCAAAGCCGAACATTGAGCGTCACGCTGGTCGGTTCAGCCTTGGTGCTTGGCTTCGTGACGTGGAAGGCGGCCCACCTTGTCGAGGTGTTCGGTGCCGGTGATGCCTCGGCCTCAACTGCTTGGAGTTTGGCGGCCCTCACGATGGTTGTAGCGGGTGCCTTGATGCTGTTGCCCTCGCTCGGTTTTGATGCCGTTCACCGCCCTGAATCTTGGTGGTGGCGCACATCGCTTCTGGTGATGCTCTGCGGCGGCGTCTTGGTCTCCCAGAGTGTCTGGTTGCTGGTACCGAGTCTGCTGTTGGGGGGGGCGTTCGCGCTTCATGTACCGTGGCTGCTCGAGGAAGCAACTGGCCAACACCGTCTGTGGAGCACCGGGTTGTTCGGCGTTGGAACAGTGGCCGTGCTTGCCGTGAATGACGTGCGAACCATGCTCGCCTTGGCGTTGGCCACGTTGGCCTTGAGCAGTTTCATCGAGCATGTACAAGGACAACAATGGGAGCGAAGCCAACCCGCCCAAACTGCGTCCTTGGATTGATGCATCATCGCGTTCTTTAAGTGTGCGAGAACGAAGCGGGGGCTGAAATCTTCGGATTTCAGGGATGGGACCCATATGGCACGAGCCTTTCGCGCAGGCGTTGACAACGAACGGAAATTGAAGATGCCAATTCGACGTCGTCTTTGGCAACCTGTACGAGACCTCGCTTCACTCACGACGCGTGCTGAGCGAACCGTAGAACAAATGGGACCTCTCGTTGACGTTCCTGCTCTTGTTCGAATCGAGAACGAGCATTGGGTCTTTGAGCGAATTGAAGCCTCAACCCTTTCCTCACTCACGCACCGTTTGGTGCTTCAAACAGAGACCGGCGAAGAAGTCCTCGGCGTCACCGAGGATTTCTCAACGGCATTGGAAGTGGCTCGTTGCATGGCTGAGAACGATCAGCGTGTGGTGCTTATCCAAGCGTTGTGAACCTCAAAAGAGGTTCCAAATGGCTTGAACAACGCCTTGGTTCACCAGATAGAAAAAGCCGCCGAGGAGAATGCAGGCGAAGTAAACTTGGGCGGGCGTGATCTTCCAAGAATCCTCGGATTCTTCGTCGAAGTAGCGAATCAAACCAGCGGCTTGCTGGATGCCGCTGCCATCGTTTTTCTTCTTTGCCGCCATGTGGACCGTTTGTGGCGAGAGACCTCCCCCTTATGAACGCGACGCGAGATTCATTCTTCCTCGCTTCTCGATGCTGGGGATGACAGGTCAACAAACGGGACCTCGTCATTTTCGAGCAGAACAGATGCAGACACGACCTCCTCGTGCAGGGGTTGTCCTACGGGCGACGCTGTCGAAGAAAACCGCCCGCCATCGAACGTTTCCGAGGGTGTCTCCAAGGCCGGGTCGAGGTGAATGATGGCCGCTTCCATCCGGGCGAGGGCTCGCTCAATTCCAGGAGCGTTGTCTTCTGCGTGTGCTTTCCAAGCCATCTGAAGATCGTCTTCAAGGGCATCAAACCAAGCCCGTTGCTCTTCGTTCATCTTCAAGGAAGAACGCAGGACCTCTTGCCGTTGCGTCGTTTGTTCAATGGCTTCCTTGAGCGTGGACCGTCCTGCGTTTCGAAGGTTGTTCCAGAGCCGTTCATTGTCCTTGAGATTGAGGCCGGGGGCGTGTTTGGTGAGAAACCGTTCTGCAGAACGGGCATGGGCCATCTCCCACGGCGACTGGCCGAGCGAACTGATGATGTCGAGGACCAAGCGGGACCGAGCCTGCAATGGCCCTCGCAACGTGATGATGTTCAGGTAACCGGTCGTGAACAAGCCAAACCCCCAATAGGGGTGTGATTCAATGCGAACGTGCAGTTCGCTGCTGGTGGTTTCCATCGCCCAACGCTGTTCGTTGTAACCGGGCGGTGAAGGAAAGGTGGGCGTTTCCGGATGAGCAAGATGAGCGAGAAGCGCTTTGGCAACATCACCCAGGTAGACCACGGTCGATGGGCCTTGGTGGTGCTTTCCACGAAGAAGGTGCGTGGTGGTGTCCATTTTGTGCGATGCCTCGGCCTTCCTCACTTGTGCGATCAGAACGCATTCGT
Organism: Candidatus Poseidonia sp.; assembly: GCA_049617635.1. Lineage (GTDB taxonomy): Archaea > Thermoplasmatota > Poseidoniia > Poseidoniales > Poseidoniaceae > Poseidonia. The sequence continues at coordinate 22,584 of JBMZJQ010000008.1, read as the reverse complement.
TCGCGTCCAACACCGTTTCCATCACAATCCCTCTTCCTCAATCTGCAACCGACCAACCAATTTCTCCCATTCTACGGAGTGAGAATGGCACGAAGTGTGAGCGTTGGTGGGCTCTCCAACGGCCCATTCGTCGTTCGCTTTGTCAGGGCTCAAGCGATGCCTTGGTTGTGTCTCAACCGGTAACAGCCCCTCCATGGTAAGCGCAGGTTGTCTTTTCTCATGAAGAAACCGATATGGCAATCCAACCTCTTGATGAGGAAGGTTCAAGTTAGGGCAGGGACAACGCCTATTCGGTGAACACATGGCAGGAAAAGACAAGCCCACCGACCTCACGTCGCTCCCCGGCGTCGGCGCCGCAACGGCAAAGAAATTGGTCACTGCAAAATACAACACGGTAGCAAAAGTGGCCAAAGCCAGTGTCAAAGATCTCCAAAGCGCCGGCTTGTCGGCTGCTGTGGCCAAGAAAGTTCACGCAGCGGCGAAGGCCGCTTCCGCCACCACCTCCGCCGCCAAGAGTGCTGCCGCCAAGGGCGCAAGCGCTGCGAAGAAAACCGCTTCCAAAGCAACCAAAGCGACCAAGAGCGCAGGTTCGAAGGCTAAGAAGGGCGCTTCCAAGGCTGCTTCCACGACCAAAGCAAGCGCCGTAAAAGCGGTCGCCAAGGGCCAAGAAATTGCGGAAGACGTGGTGGAGAAGACCAAATCCGCCTCATCGTCACTCAAAACCAAGAAGGAAGACAATCGAAAGGGTTCCACCATCAAGGTTCCCCGCTCGGTCAAGGACATGCCTTGGTTCAAGAAGGGCTGAATTGAACCGTTACAATTGAAAGCCGTCTCCTAAAATGGCTCGCCATGCCTCGGCGAAAGTACGGTCGCCTTCGCAAAACGGTGGAACAACCACCCACTGGCAACTGTTCCCGATGCCGCTCTGGAAAGCACTGTCCAATCGAGGGTCATCAAGGACGAACCGTTCATCCTCATCGAGAATGGAGCGGGCCGGAACAGGTTGCTAAACGAAAGAAATCAGTCTCGTGAGTCGATGACGCCCAAACTGCTGGTCGAGGGGGTACTCTCCTCAACGGGTTCGACTTCGTGAGGTGTTTCATCCATGTCTTCTCGAAGGGCTTGAGCACGGTGGTAAACCTCACGCAGGGTTTGGTCGGAAATCTCGAGATAAACACGGGTGGTTGCAATCGTTGCATGGCCCATCAGGCGCTGAATCGTCACCAAATCCGCACCCCGTTCAAGCAACCCCGTGGCGAAGTTATGACGCAGAACGTGCGGTGTCAACTTGCCCTTTGGAAGACCGGCCTGTTGTTCCAATGCATCCATCATTCGCTGGACACCTCGCGGTTGCAGCCGTCGACCACGACGGTTGACAAAACAGGCCTCTTCGTCTTCGTCGCACAGCCGTTCCCGAATGGGTATCCATGCCTCCAGCCCGGCGATGGTTCGTTTTGTGAACAACACCAAGCGGTCTTTGTCACCTTTCCCGCCGAGGATCAGGGCTGAACCATCGTCAAAATCAATGTCTTCAAGGTTTAATCCACAGATTTCACTGACCCGCATACCGGTATCCAGCATCATGGTGACCACCAGGGCGACCGCTGGGTCCTCGCTTTGATTGGCAGCCTCCAACACTTGGGTCAACTCACGACGTGTCAACGTCCGTGGAAGGCGTTTCCCTGTGCGAGCCCGCTGGAGATGGTCCGGCCAAATCCATCCGAGCCACTTGATGAAATGGCGAGCTGCAGCGATGCGTGCGTTGTAAGTGGTCGGGCGCAATCCAGCGATGTCGTGAGCCCACAGGTCCAAACGTCCGTTCATCGGTTCCATTCGCAGGGCGAGCAACTCGACGCTCATCTGTTCAAAAGCCGTTTCATCGAGAACATCCTCCCCGGGGAGCAACGTTTCGATGAGTGGCCGCAGGCCGTAGAAGTAGGATTTTTGTGTGTTCTCGGATTTGTTCTCAGCACGAAGTTGGCGTTCGTAGATCTCCTTCCAAGGAAGATGACGCAAGTGCACCAAACGGGCTGGGAGTTGGAGATCGTCGTCCTCGACCAGTCGGCGTTGGCTTGGTCGCCTCGCCTTTGGTTGTGGCGTTCGCATCTCTCGTTTTTCCATCTGGCGTCACCGCCTCCCGCCGAAGCGGGTGTGCATCCCGTGTCCCTGAGGACAACTGGACATACAAGGCCGTGTTTATCAACTCATCGTCAACAAGAGGGGTTTGAAGTGAAAGGACCCCAACCACACCTTGGCATGGGTGAGGGCGTTGTACAACTCAGAGAGCTGGAAGAAGATCGCGAAGTGGCGGCACTCAGAGGTGCTCGATGCCGGTCTTCTTGACGTTGGCCTTCTTGATCTTGTCTGGGAGCCAAGCAGGGCCGCCAGCAGGCTTGTCAACCATCGAGATGCTGCCCGTGAAGCAGTGGACACGCTTGGTGCCACGCTCTCGTAGGCGGATGGTCGTGTGTCCGCGGGTTGCGGCCTTCAAGGCTGCACCGCGGGGTTGCTTGCTCGCAAATACTTGGCTCGTGTCTTTTCCGTTCTCCATGAGAACGAAGTATTTCTTTCCGTCTGACATTTGGATTACCTCCGATACCACGTTACACCGCCGAGCATATAATGTTTTCCCCGAAAAAAGGCATTACTGCGCTCCATATGTCGCTCAGTACCCCTTTCCGACCAGCATTTTTTCGCGTGTTTGAGCGCAGTCGTGTGGTTTTGAACTCAGTCCAAATCCGCCCCAGCAAGGGTTTTCGTGTTGATGACGCCATCAACCGACCGGATGTTCTCGACAACAGCTTTGGCGATGGTGGCCAAATCATCGGCCTCCAACTTGACGATGAGGTCGTGATCGCCAAACAAGATGGTTGCGTCACACACATAGGGGAGCGACTTCACATCGTTGTACACTTGCTGTTCTGTACCGGGTTGAACGTTGATGAGGACGTAGCCGATTGCCATGGGTATCAGTCCTCCCAAGTCGTTGTTCCACATCACCCTTGCGCTTCACGGCGGTGGTGTTCAAGCGCCGTACGATGTTCGTCCACATAGGTTGACCATTGCTCTTCAGTCCATCCTTCAGGCAACGGTCCTTCCAGCCACTGTTCGTAGACCTCGACGGTCCATCCATCGGGAATGAAATCGGGATGGTTTGCTTCTTGTGTGGGTTCAAACGAGGTTTGGGTGCTGTCTTCGTCGAACAAATTTTCCAGAGAAGCGAGGGTCAATGCATCGCCTGCTCCCCATTCCGTCTCAGCATCGTCTCGCCCACGCAAGCGAAGAACAACGGCACTCAGCACCACGATCAAAGCAGCCACCACCGCACTCACCAGGAGAATCGTTGAACCTTGGTTGGTGGTTTCCGTTGGGGTTTGCTTGACTTCTGAATCGTTGGTGCATGTCAAACAGACAGATGCAGGACCGACCACGACCTCTTCTGCTGCGGAGAAGACCTGCTGAATATCGTCGATGCAGGTGATGTTGACAAGCAAGGACGTGTTGGCGAGCGAACGTGGAACAGGGTACGTCCACGAAAGCATGTTGGTGAACACATCTTCAGGTCCGGCCATAACGGCCGATTGGCTGAGTAGGGCACCGTCTTCATGGAGAAGGGTGTAGGTACAAATGACGCTGTCCAACCCATCCATATCGGTGATGGTGAGGTTGGTGAACATGTCTTGCTCAGGCAAAGGCTGTGATGTCTCGAACAACACAAACTCTGTCGGGGCGTGTTGGAACACCAAATCCAGCGATGTGGATTTGACCAATCCATCCAAATCCGTCACCGAGAAGACCGCTTTTCCTGCTCCATCCACCATGGAATTGTCCAATTTGAGCCGGAACATCAGCCATTCAACATCGCCTGAATCGTAGGCACTGGTGTTGCAGGCTTCAGGAGGCGATTGGAGGTTCCAAAGCACCGTTTCGGTGGCCGGCGCGTTGATGGCCCAACCGAGTTGCATCAGTTGTGCGCTGGTTGCTTCGAGTGGGCGGTCGCTTGCTACACCAACGAGCAAGATGGCTGTCTGCCCAAAGGTCATCGATTGGACTGAACCTTGGTCATCGCAGGCTTCGAAAAGAATGATTTCAGGCGGGGTCAACAAAAACGGCACGTTGAGTTGCGCCACGGTGGACCCGCCGTTTTGACCGATGCCGGACGCTTCGATGAAGACGTCGCCCCCTTCCAAGGGCACCATGAGTTGGCTGAGGTTGATGACGACGCTCTCGGTGCCTGCAGGAATGTCAAGGGGCCATTGAATCGCTTCTCCACCCGGCCACTGGACGGTGATGTCGCCGACGAAGGAGGTGTTGGGGTCGTCGACATCCATTACGCTGACCACCACACGCTCCTCGCCGTTTCCAACAACCCTGTCAAGCACTTCGCCAGCGGTGGTTTCGATCTTGAGTTGGAGCTGCGGTGGCATGTCCGCCACACGGATGGTTCGTTGCAACAGCAAGGAGCCTTCCTTGGAACGGAGTTCAAATTCAACATCGTCAAGCGAAGTGCCCACGGTCAGAGAAAAGGGTGCGGTGTAACAGTAGAGGTGGGTTGTAGGTTGGGGTACATAGGTGATGTTTCCAAGGGTTCCTCGGGAAGCGAGGAAAAACGGTTCCTCAACCTCAACTCGGTAATCGGCATCGGAAACACAGGCAGTGAGACTGGATTCCAGATGACGGTACAGGCCGATGGCGGGCTTGTTGGGTAACGATGAGGCGTTGTTCCACCCGTTTGCATCCACACCCTTGACGTGGGGACCGAACCATGTTGGTGGTGAATCCACCACCCGTGAGACGTTGTTGAACAGCACGCGATGCGACATGTTGTTTGCGTCGTAGGCGGTGGCCCGTATGACGACCCAACCCAGCGAAGCATTGGCGGGAATAACCAAGGCCGATTCCCACCTATCGTCGTTGATTTTACCCAGCGAAACGAGGGTCCAGTGACTTTCATTCCAGGTTTCATTCTCCCCGAGGATTTGCCATTCGATGGTGGCACGGGTCACGTTTACGTCGTCTGAGGCTTCCACGGAACAAATGGTGTAGGCGCCTCGGGAGATGGCCGAAGCACTGCAGTACGCGTCGTCGACCGTCGGAGGTGCGTTCACGATGACGCTGAACGGGAGGATGTTGTTGGCAAAATTTCGCTCGTGCGAGATGTTATCGTATCGAATTCTGAGGTCCAAGTAGCCGCTTGTGGTTGGCATCACGGTGAGGTTCACCAGTGTTCGACTCCCCGGTTCATTGCCTGCTGGTAGAACCAAGTTGGTTTGGTTGAGCACCGTGTTTCCGAGGACGGTTTGAACAAGGAGCGTGCCGTTTGAGGCCGACATACCTGTGTTTTCAACGAGAATTTGCACGGTCGCCGGTTGACCTTGATTCATGTTGCCCAAGACCCTCACATCCACGATGTTGATGTCGTGGAACATGTCGGCATACGGGGCCATCTTGGGATCCCCAACCACCACGCCCATCCATCCGGACAGTCGGTTGGCTGCAGCATGGCTTTCTGCAAGGTTGTAGCCCGATGCATACATGGGAAGGTACATGCTAGGAAGTCCCACGGCCGTGAGGTAAGGCTCGTAGACGTAGCCCTTGACACCCGATACCCCGTCTTCGAGCAAATCTGCCACGAGCGATTGGCCGTAACTTGTCCCCCAATTGAACGAACGTCCTCCTGTTGAAACGGCGGTATCGGCGATGGAACCGTTGACCCAATCCATGTGAGGGCGGATGGCCCGAATGAGAACCGTGTCAATGTACATGGAGCCTGAAGTCGACATGGTGGCGATATCAATCGGAATTCGCACGTGGAATTGGGTAGCACCGGCATCGGGACGGAAGCGCATGAATTGCGTCGCCCAACTCGTGGTGAAGGTGCGCATGTTGGAAGTGTTGGTTGACAGAACGGTTCCGTTGCTGTCCATAGCGGTGATCTCGATGCCGAATTTACCGTCCACCTCCCCGGCGCGTTTCCCGTACACGTAGGCCATCCATGCATGGCCGGGAAGGTCTTCCGGGAGCGTAAACGTCGTCTCAAGATGAGCCACGTCCGTTCCCGCTCCGGTGTACGAACTGCAGTTGTCGATGATGGTTCGGCGAAGCGAGGTGATGTCCTGGTCGTCGAGGGCGGTGTTCCACACCATGACTTCGTCGATTTTTCCCTCAAAGTAGGAGCTGCCAGCCCGGTTGACGCCCAACTTGTACACGTCAATGTTGGTGAACGAACCGTTTGGATAGGTGTTGGTGTTGACCAAAACCCCGTCCATGTACTGGCGAATATCGCCGTCGTCAAACACGCTCACGAGATGCGTCCATCGTTGGGCAACGACATCGCCAAAGGCTTGGGTGGCGTTGTTGTGCAGCATCCATTTTTGGCCGGAGACCATGTGCTGGAAGGAGAGGTTGGACCCTGCCTGGTCGTCAATGGCAAAGGTCGAGGCGTAGGTCGTCTGGTTGGTGGTGTTGGCCCAAACCCACTGACTTACCGTCAAGTTTCCAGCCCAGTCGTTGACGTTGACTTTGGCCTGATCGTTCACACCATCAAACCACAAACAGGAACCATCAACACAGGATTGCCAATTGGTGTTGTCCATGCCGTACAGCGTGAGGTTGGCGCTTCCGTTGACGCTGTCGTTGGCTGCCGATCCTGAACCGTCTTCAAAGGACCAATGGTGAATCAGGCGGCTCGCTTGAGGCACCACATCGCCTGCCACATAGAACGCAGACGGCGGGATAGCTGCTTTGCTGGTGTTGGGCCCTTGCCATGAGAAGATGAGACCGTGTGGGCCACCGCCTTGGAAGAATTCAATGCGGAATTCATGAAGACCTGCTGTCAAGTTCAGGTATCCAGAATATTCCCTCATACCGTGTGAGCCGTAGTTTTGCACCAGACTCGCCCCGTTGACCCAGAGTTCGGACCCGTCGTCGGAATTGAGGAAAAAGGTCCAGTTTCCCGTGTGGGGAACATCGATGAGGCCGCTCCATCTGGCACCCCAATCCTGCTTGAAACGGTCGTCCAGACCGGTGTAAGCATTGTTTGAGGCACCGTGGTTGAGGTTTGGCTCGATTTGGATTCGGTCGGGCACGCGGTCGATGAGAGTGGGCATGGTGGCCGTGCTGAAGGATACTCCGTCGTTGTCAAAGTATTCGCCATAGATGCCCTGCATCATATGACCGGGGTCTTGTTCACATGCCGTCTGGATGTTGATGGCGAAGGCGCCCGCCCCACCTTGTTTTTGGTCGGTTTGGTAGGTCCATTCAAAGTCGTCTTCGGGGGCCACGAGCGGGCCAGAGTGGTTCCAATAGCGAGAGCCACTTTGCCAAGAAGCGTCCCTGGTATCGAACCCGGCGTTGGGAAGGAAATTCTGATTCCAATTTCCATCGTTGCTTCCCCATGAAGCGTACCCCATGACGTTTGAGACGTTGGTGACAAATCCAGTTTCTTCATCGAACACGACGGGCAATCCCATGCTGTCGTTGAGCGTCGTGTTGGCCGCGTACAAGTCGTCGTTCCAGAATTTGTACCCTGAGTTGTTCCTGTTGGTGGCGAGATCCAAAACGAAGGTTCCTCGCTGCCCGAGGCTTTGGTTGGCTCGCTCGATGAGTTCCAACGCCGTGTCCACCGTGTAGCCCGTCAATCGGGTGACCAGGAAGAATCCGTACTTGCTGCGAGTGAACGGTTCCATGGCTTTGCCCGCCAGCGGCCCGTAGTCGTGGTTGAACCAATAGTTCGAACCGATGGAACTGTTGTAGGCTCCACCCAGCAACGCCAGTTCTTGGTCAAAACTCGCCTTGTCGTTTCCTCCGGACACGCGCAGGGGGATTCCCTTCGTGGTGACGAGGTAGTTCAGTTGATTGGAAGAGGACCGGTTTTGCAACATTTCGAGGAAGGGAAGGGCGAAGTACGTGTTGAACTGGTTTCGATTGACGGTTTCACCGGTTGGGGTGCCTGATTGATTGAATAAAAACACCCGGTCCAAGGAAATGTTCCGGGCTGCTACAAAGGCCCACCCGATGGTTCGGCTTTCTTCGGAGAGGTTGTTGATCAGCACGCCAACGTCGCTATAATCGATGAGGCTCCCATAGGAAAAACCGTCAGGCACGGCCACGTTTGGCCAAGGGGTCTCGTTCCAGACATCGTCTGCACCACCGGCCAAGAAACCGTTGAACAGGTCGTGTGTTGACGGCAGCGTGACCACCTCTTCCGTTCCAACCTCGAGTGAGGAGAGCGGAAGAAGGGAAGCCAAAAGGAGGACCACGAAAGCGATACTGCTTCGCTTCGTGGACATGGTTTAGGCACGGTCGGCATCGCTTTAGCCGTATCGCTTTCAGGCCCGCAAAAAATCGATGCATTCCGTCCAAACAAATCCCGAAAACAGGCTGTTTCATGCTTTTCGTACGCAGATAATATGTAGGGTGGGCCCCCTTGGAGAAACGATGGCCGAACTCTACATGGCGAGAACATGCAAGCACGGCGTCCTGCGCGTAATGGGTGGAGAAGTTTGGGACCACTCCGGTGACGTGTTGATCACGCCCGCCAACAACCGACTGTCTGGTCGGGAAGGATTGGACGCCATGATTCACCAAAAAGCAGGTGCTGAGTTGACACAGGTCACGCGAAACATCTGTCTCGATATGCGCAAAATCAACGCTCCTCCCTGTGCAGTAACACAGAACGTCGTCACAGAACCGTTTGCGCTTGGTGAGAAGTTCACGCACATCATTCACGCCGTTGGTCCGGACTGCAGAAGGCCCAATCAGGACGAGGCTCGCCGCGAGTTGTTGGCTGAGACCTATCAGAACCTGTTTGCAACGATTGTGGAGATGGGCGGCATCGCATCCGTGGTCGCTCCACCGCTCTCCATGGGCGTCTTTGCCTATCCACATCGAGAAGGGGCCCGCTTGACCCTTCAGGTGTTGCTGGAAATGTTGGACGGTGAGAAGGATTTCGGGATTCGCAACTACACCATCGTGGTCAAGGAACGGAACTTCATCAGCAACATGCGAACAGTGTATCGAGAAGGCGAGGATCAATTCCCCGGCGTGGACACCACCATGGAAGATTCAGTCCGCTAATCGGCCTTCAATTCGCTCTACTCGCGTGTCGAGCAAACCGATTTCATCGGTCACGCCTCCTAGGCCAGCACTCTCCAAATTTCGCTCAACGGAGAGTTTCATGCGTTTGACCTCATTGAGTCGCTGAACGCGATCTTTTGGTCGATTGACGGCGCTTCGCATTCCCACGAGCCATTCCTCGAGAAGGGCTGCACCCCACTCCGGCACCCGCAGTTCACTGGAAAGGTGAATTGAATGGCGACGATGCAAAAACCGAGTTGCCCCTTCTTTGGTTCGCATGCCTTGGATGGAACCCGGGTTCCATGTCTCAAGAGGAATGTGAAGGTGTTGTTGAATCTCCAAGCGACCGTCAACCTCCACGGAGAAATCAGCGATTAAAACGCTGGATGAGAGGCGTAAGAACACCTGAACGGTTTCGTCGTGGGTGGCCCAATCCGAAATGCGGGATGGCCGTTCCCCCCACGTCTCCTCGCACCAGGTTTCAATGGCTGCGTGGTGGGGGTGCATACCGAGAAACCACGGCCAACACATCATGAAGGTTTGTCCTCTCGAAGGTCGAAAAGGGAATATCAATGTTCAAGGCAGAACGGGTCGTCGCCCTACCATGGTGGGCTCGTGGGGTTCGGTTCAAGCAGATTGGACCGTGCTGTTCCTGTTGCTCATCGGTTGGTATGTGCTCATCAAAACCTGGGAGCGAAACGGAACCTTGGACCGCTGGAACGCCACGCGAGCCTTGGGCATCGTTTTGATGATTCGAACACAACGCGGTCAGAAATTGCTGGATCGGTTGGCAAAACCTCGTCGGTTTTGGCGTGCCTACGGCGAAGTGTCGCTTTGGGTGTGTTCCGTTTCGATGTTCGTTGTTGCCTTTGTGGTGTTGCTTGCCTTTGTCACCTCTTTGCTTAATCCACCAACGGCTGCTCCGCCGTCTGCCAGTGAATTGGTGGCCGTTCCCGGCATCAATCCCGTGATTCCACTCGGTTGGGGGGCCCTTGCGTTTGTTGTTTCGTTGGTGATCCACGAATTTGGTCACGGGCTTCTGGCGCGGGGTCACGGCATGCGTGTCCGCTCCTTTGGATTGCTTCAGCTCGGCCCCCTTCCGTTGGGTGCGTTTGCCGAACCGCAAAGCGACGAGTTGATGCGCGCACCACGCCGTGAACGACTGCGCATGTTCGCAGCGGGCCCCGCAACCAACTTGTTTGCAGCCTTTGTGATGCTCTTGCTCCTTGGAGGCGTTGCGACCCAAATCACCGCCAAAGAGGATTATATTCACGTTCAAGGTATCATCAAGGACCAGGGCGCAGATTTGGCGGGAATGCAACCGTGGGATACGCTTGTTTCCATCAACGGTGAACCGGTCCACACCACCGAGGACTTCCGAACCATTCTGGGCGCGTATGCAGCCAACGACACCGTTGAACTTGTTGTGATTCACCAAGGCGGTGAACGGGTCACCCTCTTCGCCACATTGGGTGACAAACACGCCTACTATCAGTCCCTCGGGTGGAGCAGTGAACTGCTTGAAAGCATGGAGGTGCGACAGGGAGATCCGTTTTTGGGTGTCGAAGGATTGTCCGAAGGGACCTCCGGCATCGATCGTCTTGCCGGCCCCCTGTCCCCCCGTTGGGAAGGGACGTTGGCTCAGCGTGCCTTGTCTGTCCCCTTCCACATCCTGACCATTCTCCTGATTCCCTTCGACCTCAACGGTGTGGCTATTCACCCCTTTGAAGAGTCACTGCTCACCGCTGGCGACGGTTTGGTGGCCTCGTTGATGGGCGCCGACGTTCTGCTGTTTTTGGCGCATCTCTTTTTCTGGTTGATGTGGGTCAACATCCTGCTTGGATTTACCAACCTCATTCCGATTGTGCCGTTTGACGGCGGTCACATGCTACGGGATATGCTTCACGCCTTCCTCAGCGGCTTGAAACGGCTCGGAAGGAAACTGAAACTATGGGATCTGCATCCCATGTGGGTGGACCATGTTTCATCAAAAGCGTCGAGTTATTCTTCACTGGTTCTCGCTGTGATGTTGGTGTTCACCATGGTGGTTCCGTATCTGTGAGCCATGGTGTGTTTACAGAACGCTTTCGTTCCAATTCCGCCAGCACATCGACCACCTCTTTTTTCCTTCGCTGCGCGGTCTTTTTCGGGACGGGTAGCCGTTCGGTGCGCTCCTGCAATGCACCCAGTGTCGCATCTTGCATTGGGTTCGTGCACATGAGTGCCATGAATTTGTTCAACGGCATGCCTTGTTCCCAGTCGATGAAGGGCGAGCCGTTACGGTTCAAGGGCAAGGCCGGAATGGACGATTCGAGCGCCTTTAACGGGTCGGTCAGTCCCTTGGTTTCAACCCGGAACATTCGCCATGAATCGCCCCTGACGCCTTTGCGTCGATGGGCGTACAGCGGCATCAAACCACAACGTTCGCCCTCACGTATCATGGCGTTGAGCTGATCTTTGGTTCGACCAGAAAAGTAGATCTTGTCCGTTTTGGTCGTTTTGACTTCAATAGGAAAGGAGCAATCCCCGCGCAGCGCCACCAAATCACCGCTTCCTTCCATTCCCGAACCAGCGGCTCTGACCACCATGAACGGGTGAAAAATCACCAAGCGCATGCGTTCTTGTTCCTCGGGTGTGCAACTCTTGATCGCACCTTCAACACCTTTGGGCGAACCCGAAAGAATTTCCCTCAGTTCACGCTCGTAGGCGCCTGTCATGGCCACCCATCGATGTCCATCGTTCTTGATGACTTCGGTGTGAAAAGGCATCAGGCGCTGACTTCACCCCTCTTTCAAAACAGCGAACCGATAGATTAGAACACCATGAGGCCCAACAATCCAACGTGCAACGGGTCTATGTTCGGACGGATGATTTCCGCCTTGCTCACCGTTTGCTCCGCGAATTGGAACACCAAGGCTTCGCACCCACCTTACTTTCTATCGACGAATCCCTGCCCCAACCGGAAGCGTGGTGGTTTGGTTTGCCCAAGGACGTCGAACGTCTGGGCGGCAACGGCGTCGGCCTGACCCTCGAGGACGTGAAGGACGTGTTGGCCATCTGGGCGTCGGCTCGTCAAGGCGACACACCTCCCAAACAACTGGTCATCGGCTTTGACCCCGGGCCTCGTCCGGGATGTGCATACCTCAGCGACGGCACGCTCCTGGGAAAACGAGTGATGGAGTCGCCGAAAGAAGCCTTGAATTTTGCTGAAGGCCTGATTCAGCGCATGAACCCTGAGACGGTACTGGTGAGGATTGGCGACGGTTCACCGAACCACCGAGACCAACTCATCAACATGGTCCTCGCCCGAGGTTATCATGTCGAAGAAGTCAACGAGGAGCGCACCAGTCTCGGAAGTTCTCGTCACGCACACGGCTCTTCCGCATTGAAAATTGCCACGATGGCAGGAAAACCTGTCCATGAACAGCGTGAACTCCAGGCTTCGATGGGTGAATTGAGGAACCTTCAACGCATCAGTCGGCAACAATCCAAGGGCCGATTGACCATTTCCTTGGACACGGCTCGCCAAGTCAGCCAAGGCATCCTCACGATGGAACAAGCCTTGTTGCAGGCGGGTTACGATGCTTCTTCGTAGGGGTCGTCTTTGACCACCTCGGTTTGGAATTCGGGGGCTCTTGCCAACCACCCTTTGAACACCGATTCCGAGGTGGCCGGCAGCATCAGCACCACGGCCAGAATGGTGAACAAGGCGAAGAACGAAGAGGAGGGGACATCGCCGGTTCCGTAGGAAGTCGGTCCGCCAAACATCAGCTTGACCGTACCAAGCCAAGGTAACTCGCCGCCCGCAACGCCCAACACCCATCCGTCCCGAATCGGGCCTACGACGCCCGATGGGCTGTGCACACCAGCCGACCCGTTGTTGGCTTGACCGCCCTGATCGACCGAACACTTGTTGTTGTCTCCAAGCGTCAACATGCCTTCGTGCTGAGGTTGCCACTGCCAAATCACCAGATGGGCCTCGACGTTGCCGTGGGCTGGGCGTTTGCAGTCGTAATAGCCGGCCTGCGCCCCATCAAACACCACCGTGACGTTGGCGGCGTTCTTGACCGTGGTGCCGGGGACGTCCCACGAAAGGATGCACGTTCCAGCCAGACCGTCATCTGCGATGCGAAGCGCATCGTAGGTTCCTCCATCCGGGCACAGCGGTCCACCTGTGCGGTCGGGAACAGCCGTCTGCGAGGCCACCACGCGAAGGATGGCTCGGTGAATGATGGGGGTTCCTCCCTCGCCGTTTTTGTCGTAAATGATCACGTCGCCTTCCAAACCGTGCTGCTCGTATCCAAACGAAGGGTGGTTGGGGTCGGTGGCCTCGGCAAACGTGACGATGGTGTCGACCGGTTGCTGGTGAACAAGAATCAAATCGCCGGCATCGATGCTACCAATCTCGCCGTTTTCATCGTGGACCATGGACGCCGATTCCACCACGACCAGCGGGGGCATTGAACCGGTGTGAATGAACATCGCACCGATGAGGCATGCAATCATCCCAACCGCTAACGCCAGTTCAAGCACCAGCGAGCGCAATGGATGGTGGGTCGGCATGCTGGGCCCTCTGGATTAGCGGCGCAGGCCACGGGACTCGAGGAACGCATTCCATTGTTCGAGATGCCCTGCGCCCAACGCCTCTGCAGCGAGAATACCGTCGGCCTTGCGTCGACGCAATTCGGAGGTTGACTGGATTTCTTTGATCTCCTCGAGCGTGGTGACGTGGCCTTTGAATCGAAGGAATTCAGGGAAGGAGATTAGGAACAGCACGAGCGTGATGAGGGTTCCCGTAATGGCCATCCCCGTGTATTCCTGCCAGTCGGGATGGTCGGACAGGAAGGCCAATTGATAGACGCAAGCGAGCAGCAAAACACCGCTGGCACCGGAAGTAACGGCTGTGATGGCGTACTGACGCCCATGCTGCTTTGCCCACCATCGACCGAAAAATGAACCTCCGTCGCTCATATGCTCACCGGTACCAGCCATCACTCGCTTCAACTTCAATGCTCGCCTCTTCTGTGGCGCTGGGGTTGAACGGTTAAAGCCCTGTAAGGGCATCATTCAAATGGGATGTGAACGCTCCGATAGACATCCTCGGGTGGCTTGTATGCAGCGTGCTATTTTCCTCGTCCTGATTTTCTTGTGTTCTCTCGCTGCTCCGCTGGCAGGTGCCGCCACCACGGAGACGCAATTCAAGGACGGGACCACCTCGTACTCCCACACCTTTTCGCAAAAGGGCGAAGGAGCTGCGGGCGTCGTGACCATCCCGTACGGGGCTGAAGTGACGTCGGCCAGTTTCAACCTCCGTGGTGAAGCCAGCCAAACCAGTTGGACCAACTGGACCACCGACAGTCATTACGGTGGTTCAGGTGACGGCCGTGTGCAAGGTTCCAGTGGATTGGCACCGTCGCCGTTCCAAACGACCTATCGAGACAACCTCGATGTCAGCAGTCAAACGATGTATCTCAAAGGAAACCCAACCGAGGTCATGCCAGGCTTCGCATCAACCGGTTCGGTGAGTTCGCTCGGCAACGCCCACCTCAACACCACGGGTGAATTCGTTGCACTCAGCGACCAAGGCTATGTGAGTCCGACCAAGAAATACACCGACCTTTCCGTCAGCAGTTCAGCGCCTTGGTCCTACACCGGTGTGGTCGTGCCCATCAATTCGTCTGAAATGCACATCATGCGCTACACCAGTTCCTCAACCTCCTCCACGCCAACCATTCTCCGCATCAACCCGAACACGGGCGCTTATCTCGGAACCGCTTCCTACAGCACGGGGTCGTGCGGTTCAAGTGCCATTTACAGCATTTATGATGCCGATGTGTACAACGGCTATGTCTACACCGCTCACTGGTCGTACTACGCCCTGAGGAAGTGGAGCGTTGACTGGAACACGGCGGGCACCGCTGTGATATGGTCGTGCCAGAGCAGTTGGAATTATCAGTATCCAAACTACATTTCTGGCGTTGATTTTGATGACAACACCGGAAAGTTGTACGTGGGTGTCTACGATCGCAACGCCCAGAACCACTACCTGCGTGAAGTGAATCCTGCCTCGCCCACGGTGGTCAACCAAACGTGGCTGATGACCTCAACCACGTACTACAACGACTATGGGGCTGGTCTCTCGGTCAGCATGCCTTCGGTGATGTACAACATCTACTATTGGCAAACCGACTACAAGAGCGTCCACTACCACTACTCGCTGCAGAGTGGCTTGTTGGTGCCGCAAGGCGAGCGAACCATGCCCGGCGGTGGCCATTACGGCATCGTTGACACGGACGACAACAAGGTCTTCTTCTCCTGCCACTACTCCAGCACGGCGTACTGCACACAGGGGTTGCGGAAGGTCCATTCCTACGGAAACGGAGCACATTTCGATGTACGCAGCTCGAGCCTGTCCAGTCAAATGGTCGTCGGCCAAACCATTTCGACCACCAGGGCCATTGACACCATCAACGTTGACGGCATCTTCGGTTCCATTCCGACGGGAACCAGCATCCGCGTGGATGTGTCCAACGATGGAGGTGCCACGTGGCGTTCAGCAGGTGTCGGTCAGAAAGTTGTCTTTTCCAGTGCCAACTCGTATGTGAAGTGGCGAGCGACCCTCAACGGGACCGCCTCCAACACCCCGGTGCTCGGCGATGTTGTGTTGAGTTACACCACGAACTACCAGAGCAGCGGCTACTACTACGCCTACCAGTACGTCGGCAGCGGGACCAAGAGCACGGTTGCTGCCACCGTGAACTGGACAGAAACCGGAATATCATCGACCAGCGTGAAGGTCAACATCGGGTATTCCTCGAGCACGTCGTGCAGTTCAGGAAGTTCTGGCGTCGTGTCCTTCACGTCGCCCAATCAGACCAAACCGATGACCGGGTCGTCCTACTACTTCTGCGTCCGAATCGAGCTTTCAACGTCGTCTTCGGCCTACACGCCGTCCATCACCGACCTCACCATCGCCTTGCATTCGAACGCACCTGACCAACCGGGCATCACCATCATGGACCAGAGTGCTTGGAAGCGTTCGGCTCAAAGCGGTGCGCTGATCGGTCCAGCGACCGTGACCAGCCAGCAATCGGGCAACACCATCCTCGCCAAACTGAACGATGCCATCCCAGATTCCGGCTCGGGCATCGCTGAAATTTACATCAACCTCACCTCAGAATCGCCCGGAATTTTGATTCTTGAATCGTTCCAAATCACCTACACGATGCAAACGGTGAACCTCGACATCACCATCCCTGAAGGCGAAATCCTTCACGAGCGAATCACGCCCTACGAGGTGGTGACTCGCCACGTCATCGGTGAAGATGCCACCTCCATGGTCAGTGCCGAATTGACGTTGATGACGCGCTCCATGGCCAACTGGCCCACGCTCTCTTGGCAGTACGGTGATGTGTTCCCTGACCCCAACGACCCGGGTCAGTACATTGAGATGGACCCGTCGTCCTACTCTGTTGAGAGCAACGGCATCCTTGAGATTCACTGGAAGTTCTTCGTGACCAGCGAAATGCCCGACCAGGACAATGTACGCTTCCGTACCGGTTGCCTGGACGACAGCGGAGCCGCAGGCTTTGCACCGGTTCCGCTCATGTCTGAAAACGGCCTGCGCGTGAATCGATCGTTTGGCCTGGGCTGGCTCAATGTACGCGACAACGATGGTGAGATGACCTCCCAAGATGTTGAGGACGGTTCATGGGTGGCAGCAGGCGAACAACTTCACTTTGTTGGTGCTATGTGGTTCCAAGACACCGATGATGCGCCCAAGGACAGCGCCTTTGATGTCCGCGTTTCTCGCAACGGCTATGTTGAGCAAACGGCACGAGACACGACCAACAACAACGGCTCGTTCTTCATCTCCATTGACTTGCCCAACATTGACGTTCCCGATGGATTGACCTACGAGGTGCAAACCTACAACGAGAAGAACACCGATGTTGTCCAAACCCCCAACGCCGAGTGGCGCAGGACCTACCTCGTGGACGCCACGCATCCTGAGCGAAAGATTGTGGTTCCAGAAGACGATGCCTACGAAGCGGCTTCCAACGAACAGGCCGTTCAAGTGCTCGTTGAGGACAAAGTCGGCCACCCGATGGAGTTGGAACTGAATTATTGGGTTGAGGCGGACCACGACATGAACCGCAACGGCGAAGCCGATGCGGAAGAGTATGTTCGCAAGATGGTTTACAACAACACGGAGGCCAAATCAAAGTGGTTCATCACGACCATCGACACGTCTCGAAACCCCAACATGGGGCGCGTGTCGTACTTCTGGGACGGCGGCGACCAAGCAGGCAACCCACTCCACTTCAAGGTCATGAACGACGATGAAGAGTGGTTGTCGTTTGAATCGGCTGAAGGTTTCCTCTACGACGATGCCACCTTCCGTACTCGCAAAGACTCATCCGCCATTTTCACTGGCTTGGAGTGGTTGGGCCACGAGGACAACGAACCGGTGTTTGCCGGCATGGAGCAAAGCATCAGTCTGGGCTTTATCGACGCCAACACCGCCATCGATTTCGAGTTCATTTCCTTGGTCTTTGACTTTGAGGGCCCCAACCCTGCACGGGACGCTCAGAGCATTTCCTACTCCGGTATCAACAACACCTTCTGGTCGGATTCACCCTATCTCCACCTCCTGCCCACCAGCCGGATGGTGCAGACCACGAACGAATCGGGCCTTCCTTGGATCATGCTCGATTTCAACTTCAAATTCAGCTGGGACTGGCCCGATGAGGAGATGGGTGATGTTGCGCTCGTCTACAAGGAACTGGGCAGCAAAGACCCGTCCCGCATCCTGCTCCTGGAGCACACCTTCCGCGTTGAGAACGACCTGATGCTTTCACCAACCGACTTTGAAGTGGAAGACATCAGCGAGCCCCGCACGGGTCCTGTCGCCGATGGAAGTCGCGTTCGAAAAGACGACCGACTGGCCTTCACCGGCCGCGTTGTGTACGAAGGTAGCCAAACACCGGCCCCTCGTGATGTCGGTATTTTGGTTGAGGTCTTTGACGGCGAGAAGTTGTGGTCGGACGGCTCACTGACGGCTGATGGCGGCTACGCTGTTGAAGTCCCGCTCTCCTCCGCCTCCACCTTGCAGTCTTCTCCATCTCGAACCTGTTTGATTTCTATCACCAACATTCCCGGACGTGGTGAGGACATGACCGGTACGCTGGTGTCCACGACACTGCAGGTGGTCGTTGACGATGCTGCACCACGTGTCACTCGTCGCATTGCACCGCTCAACGTCATTGACATCTCCGCCAACAACGACCTGACGCAAATTGCCGTTGAATTCCAAGGCACCGAAGACGCTGATTTGACCGGTTCAAAGCAGATTGTCCACTGGGTGATGCGAGACGCCACGCGGACGATGACCATCGGTGCGGGCTCCACCCTGTTGGGCATGCAGCAAGACGGTCAAAACGTTCTGTGGACGGGCGTGGTCGACATCACCGGTGGCGGAACCATCGTTCCCAAAGCCGGTGATTTCGTTGGATTTTACGTCACGGGATACGATGCCGCCGGCAATCAATTCCCTCTTGTGTCCAACTCCGAAGCCAGCCCGATTCCCGAGTTGGCCTCCGACGACACCGACTTCGAGCGTCAATGGGTACGACTCGGGGCGGTTGGTCCGGAACTTCGTATTCGTAACATCGCGCTGAGCGACGACCACATCGCACCGGGTTCGAAGATCGACATTCGAGCTGATATCTTCAACGCTGGCGGTGACACCGACGCTCAATTCAAGGTGGCGTTCTACGCCGGTTCGAGCGACACACCGTTCGATGTTGTTCGTGTGAACGGCATCGACGGCGGGGAGTTGTACTCCGTTCACGTCATTTGGGAATCGGAAGATGTCGACCGTATCCGTGTGGTGGTTGACGCCGAAAACGAGATTCCAGAAGCCAACGATGACGACAACTCTGCAGAGCACTACGTGACCATCGCCTACGGACAATACCTCGGATGGTTCGATTCGGTGCGTGAACAACCGTTGGCGTGGCTGTTTGCCTTCCTCAGCATCCTCACCCTCTCCATCGTGTTTACCGTGGCAACCAGGACCTCCATTGACTTCGGCGAGGGTGCGTTTGATGAAGACGAGTCGGATTGGGAAGACGACGAGGACGACGACGAACCCGACGACGAGCCCGACGACGATGACGATGATTGACGCTTTTCGGTCAGCCTTGGTGTGAGCCAAACGCTCAAATGCAGTGGGTAAGGCCTCTTCCACGGGGGAGGGGAGAGTATGTCGCGCGTTTTTTCCCGACTGCATCCCTCGCTGCGCGCAGCCCTGGAGGAAAAGGGCTGGAGCGCCACACCCGTTCAAGAAAACGTGATTCCCGACCTCGTCGAAGGCCACGACCGCGTGGTGGTTGCCCCCACGGGTTCGGGCAAGACCATGGCTGGTATCCTACCGTTGTTCCACCGTTGTTTGACCGAGGGTTGGCCTTCCCTTTCCATCCTCTACATCACCCCGTTGCGAGCGTTGAACCGCGACGTAGACCGCCGATTGAGAGAACTTGCGGCTGCGGTTGGTCTGACCGTCGATGTGCGTCACGGCGACACCACCCAAGCGCAGCGCGCCAAGCAAACACGCCGCCCTCCAAACCTGCTGGTCACCACGCCCGAAACCTTCCAGTTGATGTTCACGGGAAAGAACCTCAGGTCCATGCTGTCAACGGTTCAAGCGGTGGTGGTCGACGAGGTGCACGACGTTGTCGCCTCAGAGCGCGGCTGGCAGTTAAGCGTCGGCCTTGCTCGGTTGGAGGCGTTGACCGGCCGACCGGTCCAGCGGCTTGGGTTGTCGGCCACCGTGGGCAACCCCGAGGCGGTCGCCGAGTGGTTGTCGGCCAGGGACTGTCAACCGTTGATCACGACCGGAGACCGGATCACCGAGTTGACCGTTGAATCACCGGCCGTCACGCCCGAGGACGAAATCGGTTTTGCCGAAATGGCCCTGCCCTCTCCCAGACAACATGCGTCCTACCGGCATCTGTGTGGCATCTTGCGAACCCAGGCACCCTGCTTGGTGTTTGTGAACAGCCGTAGCGAGGCCGAAACCTTGGCCTCCCGCTTGCAAGCCATGGCGCCTGATCTCAAGGTCGGCGTCCATCACGGGTCGCTTGCTGCCGAGACGAGGCAACAGATGGAGGATGAACTGCGTGAGGGCCAACTGGCCGGCTTGGTCTGCACGTCCAGTCTGGAACTCGGTATTGATGTCGGCAGTGTTTCTCGAATTGTCCAACTCCACTCCCCCAAATCGGTTGACAGGATGCTGCAACGCGTGGGACGAGCCGATCACCGACTCGGCGGCATCGGTCGCGGCCACGTCATCAGTTGGGACGTTGACCACTTGCTCGAGGCCACGGTGGTGGCCAAGCGGGCCATGGACGGAGATATCGAACCCACGGTGTGGCGAAACCGACCGGTGACCATCGCTGCCAATCAGCTCGTGCTGATGGCCCATGCGTTCAAGGCGGTCAACATCGATGAGGCCACTCGACTGCTGTCGGCGGCTCCACAGTTTGACGGTTGGACACGAGACGATACCGAGGCTGTGTTGCAGGTCTTGGCCGAAAACTGGATCCTTCGCTACACGCCCAAACCAACCGAATTACCGTGGTACAGGTGGCCAAAAGCGGTGTATGCCATCGCCAGAGAAGAAGCCTCGGCGCGTGGAGAGACCCTTCCTGAAGAACTTCCGCTCTACACCACGCCCGACGAAGCTTTGCCTCGACTGTACACCGAACGCAGCGTTGACGTTCCCAAGCGATTCGCAACAGGCTGGTTTTCCACAGCGGGGCGGACGCGGGATTGGGTGTCCAACCACCTTTCCATGATTCCCGACAAGCGCACCTACCGCGTGAGGGACGCCGTGACCCGTCAAAGTTTGGGGAATGTCGACGAAGCCTTCGTGTTAAGTCTCAACGCTGCCGGGGAGGACGACGATGGGTCTCCTCGACGCTTTGTGATCGCCGGCCGCACGTGGCTCATCGTCGATGCCGACCCCGAACAATCCGAATTGCTGGTTTCACCGGTGAGCGACCACGGTTCCGCCCCTCACTGGCTCGGCGAGTTGCCTCCGGTGCCCGAAACCGTGGCAAGGGAAGTGGGGTACGTGCGCCATCTCATCGCTCATGACCTTGGGATATTGCCAGCGCCCAAACAACCCGATTTGGACCCCCTAGGCTTGGTTGAGCGTCGTACCTCCACGCTCGCGGAGTATCCACTGGACGACGAGACCAAGAGCATGCTGGCGCAAACCATCACCGAACATTTGGACGCCACCGGGACGCTACCCACCGACCGAGTGATGACCGTTGAGGAGCGTGACGATGCCTTGGTGTTGAACAGTTGCCAAGGTTCCACCATCAACGAAGCGCTGGGTCATTTTCTGTTGGCGATGGCCTCCACCAAGACCGGTTCGTGGGGTCGCTTGGTGGTGGAGCCGACCCGCATTGCGCTTCAGGTCGCCGATGTTCGTCCCGAACAATTGGTCACGTGGCTTTTGGAAACGCCTCCCGACGCCATCGAACAGTTGCTTAGTATCACGGTTCCAAATTCGCGGCAGGTGCGTTGGCGTTTTGCTCAAGTAGCCAAAGTCTTCGGGATTCTTCGCCATGGGGTTGACCCTCGTCGAATCAACCTCCAAGCCCTCTTGCGCAAGTATCGGGGCACCATCGTGATGGAAGAAGTGCTGTCGAAACTCTTCCACGAGCGGATGGACGTGGTCGGTGCCAGCGATGTGCTGAGGGGGTTGCAATCAGGTGTCCTCTCCATCGAAATCACCGCACGAGGACCGATGGGGTTGTCCAATCAAACCCAACAGCAAATGTTGCTGCCCAATTGGGACAATGCGGCGATTCGTGAACGCTTGAAGCAACGCTTGGTCAACGAACGTGCGGTCCTCTGTTGCCTGCGTTGCCACGGTGTGCGTCGTTTCCGCGTGGCTCGTTTTACGTCCATGGAAAAGCCGGGATACTGCTTGAAGTGCGGCGGTAACCGACTGGCCTGTGCCCGTGAGGGTTTGCAGGAGATGTTGGAAAAGTGGGTGACCTCAGAAGACACCAAAGACCAAGATCGGATGATGAAAAACGCCGATTTGGTGGCCAACCGAGGTCTTGAGGCCATCATGTGCTTGATGGGGCGAGGCATTGCCGAGGCCACCGCCAATCGCTTGCTTGTCAAGGTGATGCCGGGCGACGAAGAGGCGCTGCTTCAGGTCATTCACCTTGCCGAGGTGGAGTATGCTCGAACACGGCGGTTTTGGTGATTTCAACGGACACTTCTGGTAACGACCATGTTAGAAAAATGATATTTGCAGGGTTGTTTTCCTAAGGATATGCGCCAGTGGTTGGTCGCCGTCATCGTGTTGGCCGTCTTCATGGCGCCCATGCTGGATGCATCATCCACCTTGGCAGAAACCAGTCCCGTCCAACAAACCAGTCCCCTTCAGGTGACGCTGTCGCAAACCTCAGGTTGGAC
>JBMZJQ010000007.1:0-56301 GCA_049617635.1 Candidatus Poseidonia sp. | reverse complement strand
ACGCTGCTCGTTTCATGTTCAACGCCACGCCCATTATGGCCATCCTCGGTGCCGCTGGAATCGTAGCGTTCTGGCAGTGGGCTGATTGGAGCGGTCTGGTTCGCTCGTGGAAGAAATTCGGTATTCGCACGCCTGCAGACCGAATTGCTGGTGCTCGCAAGGCCGTTTGGAGGACGCCTCAATTCTCCGCTGTCTTCCTCGTGATGATCATGATCTTTGGTCAGCAAGCCACCTACGGTTTGGATTCGGCCATTCCAGGAACCTCCAACCAAGAGAGTGAAATCGATGAGCGAATCTACAACATCGTTCCCGACATTCTGCGGTTTGACGCACTTGGCTTCTCCATCCTCGACAGCAGCGCCTACGATGGTCGATGGTACCTCGGTAGCTTTGGTTCCTCCTTCAACGATAACGGTTGGAACAGCGCCTATGATTGGCTTGCGAATCAAGATACAGGAATGAAGTATTCAGAAAAACCTGCCTTCGTTTCATGGTGGGACTACGGTTTCCAAGCCCTGAGCACCGGCGAACACCCCTCTGTTTCGGACAACTTCCAGTCCGGTATTCCAGCGACTGGAAACATGCTTCTTGCTCGGAATCAAGATGATTTGACCGCCATGTTCATCTGGCAACTTGCTGAGGGCGACCGAACGTATGCCACGGGTAACGACGGCGTTCGTGAGTTCACGCCCACCTTCAAGGGCGTCGTTGACAAGTACCTCAACGACGAGCAAATGGACGATTTCATGACGATGCAAACCGTGTTTGACGAATCGATGATCGACTTCATTGAAGTTCGCTCGTTCAACGTTGTCAAGACCAACCGAAACATCGTGATGGCCGAAGGTCACCCACATGTGGCTGGTGTGTTTGACGCCGACACCACAATTTATCGCATCTACAAGGACGGTGTTGCGATTCCCTGTACGGTTGAACTTTCGTCTTCCTGCCTTGGCGACGCATGGTCGTCGATGGACCAGGCCAACATCACGTTCACCAACAACATCCGTACCGGTGAAGACACGGTGGTTGAGCGAACGCACAGCATCATTGGCGACTACTGGTACACCGCCGACCTCATCGATGAATACCTCTCCGTGTCGACGTCCCTCCATCGAATGAACGCTCGATTGGCCATGTGCACCCAACTGCTTACCGAGGCCTTTGATGCACATCCAACCGCAACCATCCACGATTTGTACAACGACCTCATCAATCTCGAAGGCTTGTACCGCGTGCAAGACTACGAGGGTGCACCCGGTGAAACCATCAACAGAGACCACGAAATCCGTTACTTCGCTGTGGACGATCGCCTCTATCCTCGAGCTGGCCGGTACACCGCTGACAGCAATTACAACCGTGGTCAACCGATGGGTATTTTCGGCGCACCAACCATCCTGTCAGGTCAAGACATCAGCACCTACATGGACGAGGTCTACGAAACGATCCGTGGTGATTTCCAAGATGAGATGACCCGCGAAGAAGTTGATGAAGCCATGCAAAAGGACTTCTTGAATCAACAATCAGGGGCCGACATTGACCCGCTGCAAATTCAAGATGTCCGTGTGGACCACAACCCAGCCTTCTTTGACACCATGGTCGCTCGTACCTACGTCGGCTATGGTGCCTCTTCGTTGGGCCTTGACACCGGTGCGAACAATCCACAGCCTGCCCAGCATTTCGGCCAATCCGGTACGCCCGGCAGCATCCTCACCAACTCGCTTCCGCTTCCAGGTGCTATGATGAATCACTTTGTCGTGGCCAACTGGTATTCAGAAGACCCTGAGGTTGCCATCCAGTCCACCAACACGCTGGTGAAGATTCTCAAGTACTATCCCGGTGCTGAGATGACCGGTCAAGTGACGATGAGCGATACCGGAGAAGGTCTTCCCGGTGTCCGCCTGCTCATCGAGCGCGATGCGTTCTCCGGTGAAGCCGGAGTTGACAACGACGAAGACACGTACTGGATTCCAATCGGTTTCGTTGATGCAGACGATGACGGCTTCTACAGTTTCACGGTTCCAGCAGGACGCATTCGTGTCTCGGCCTTTGGCGGTGAATTTGACCCCAACCCTGCCCGAGACAACATTCGAGATGGCTCCTACGCTGAGCGTCTCGGTGATATTTTGACGGACACCAACGACGACCGTCAAATCAACGAAATCACGGCCATCCTCGGGAACGTCGCCAACATGACGTGGCTGGGAGAATCCCAGATGAACATCTCTGGCGATGAAGCCAACCGGTTTGTTCCACTCACCCGTACCCTTGACGTGGGCATCGGAAGCAGTGGTGTCTCCGGTACAGTCTTCTGGTCCGGTGATGAATCGTTCAACGGTGACCCGATTTCAGAGACCACCTTCATCCTCCGAAACATTTGGTCGATGACGGACAACTACACGGTTGAAACCACCAGCGGTTCGTTCTCTTCAGAAGAGTCTCGTATCCTGCAGGGTACGGGTGAAGCCACGCTGGTTGAAAACGGCTCTTTCGAGAGCGAAGGTATTGCACTTGCCAAGAATTTCATTGGTGATTTCACCCGAAACATTGGCAACGATCGTTCGTTCTTTGCCAACGGCACGTGGACCGGTATGGGCATGATCGAAGCCTCTTGGGTTGAACCATCGAGCGTCACGGATTGTGAAGTGGATAATGCCTCAAACATTGTGATGCCTGCCAATGAAACCTTCTGTTTGGCCGATTCGACCACCACGCCTCCAACCTATCGTTTGGAGGGAACGGTGAGCGCATTTGGTACCTTTACCTCCGAAGGGACCTCGACCTTGTTGCGCAGTTACGGCGATGCCGAGGCTGGTCAAGGTGAAACCATCGAGGGTGCCGGTTTGTTCGAAGGTACTGGAACGTTCAACGGTACCGGCTTGTTCATCGGTGTCGGTGACTTCTCCGGACCGATGGTTGAACCAGGTTCGTTCTACAAGACCGGTCTTCTTCCGGGTACGTACAACATGATTGCCCAGCTGGCCAATGGAAAGGAAGTGCTCCTGCCAGACCCGGTTGAAATTGGCATTACACCGTCGTACGACCTGAACATGAACATGCCCGGTGCGCTGTTCTTTGGCACCCTGGAAACCCTCACGGGCGACCTGCTTGCCAACCAAACCATCGAACTGGTCGACCGTGACCTCGGCGAAGCATCCTTGATTTCTATCGAAACCGATGAGGCTGGAAACTTCTCCTACGGCCCCGTTCCGAAGGGTGATTACTTCTACCGAATTGACACCGACGACGACGGATTCTTCGACATGAACGAATCGGTGATGGTCCTCGACGACACCACGAACATTACCCTGCCGTTTGGTGTCCCCGACACCGCAGACGTGACGATGACGTTGGTTTCCCCAGTCGATCCACTCACCCAAGAACCGATGTTCGATGTGAGCAACCGCACCATCACCTTCGAAAACACCGAAGGCATCTTGCAACCGATCAACGTGACCTCCGATGAAAACGGTGATTTGTTCGTTGAACTCCTGTATGGGACGTGGAACATTCGTGACGATGTGAACACCGAGTTTGTTCTCTTTGACCAAATCATCCTTGATCGAACCAATAACGAAGTGGTGGTCGATGTGACCTACGCAAAGGCAGCTTACATCAACGGAACCATGCGCTCATACCCTGGTGTGACCATCGAAGAATACGACCAGTGGGCAGAGATGACGCCGGAAGAAAACAAGGCGGAGACCACCGAGCCGGCCAGTGCCCTCACCGTGAATTTCGTCGCTGGTTCACTTGAATTCAGTTCCGTCACCAACGTGTCCGGTTTCTTCTCCGTTCGAGTTCCGTCCGGATTTACCTACCACATGACCACCGAGAGCGTCATCATCAACCGAGGCTACGGTGACTTGATCGAAGTCGAAACGGGTGACAACCTCGACCTTGGCAACCTCTATCTTGAGCCAACAACCAGCATCGACGGCGTTGTCTACCTCTACGATAATGCGACCCGATGGGACGGCAATGTCCCACTGTGGTCTCCAACGGACATCATCGCAACCAATGAGGACGGTCTTGAGTGGCGAACAACCACCAGCGATAACGCTGAATTCCACTTGGACCTACTCAACGGCGAGTGGGACTTCACCGTTGGCGATGAACGCCTGAACGTCAGCGAGTTGAGCGATGTCCTCGTCAACCACTCTGCAACCACCCAACTCTCCATGTTGGAGATGTTCGTGAATCCTGCGAGCGTTGAGGTGACCATGAACGTGTACCTCGATTCGTCAGAAGACGGTTCGTTTGAGAACGGAACCATCGTCTCACCTGCGTTCCATCTGCGACCCATTGACGACAACCGTGAATCGCTGTACTTCACGGAAGACGACTACACAACGCCAGGAAACATCACGGTTTCGTTGACGCCCGGTGGTTACGACTTGGTGTTCAACCGCACCACAGCGTCGTCCGAGAATGCAACGGATTACGATTTGGTCGGTGTGCAATTCTTTGACGCCATTGTGATCGGTCTTGACCTAATGGAAGAGGTTCTCGATGTGCCGTTGAAGAACACCTACCTCGTCAACGGTACGTTGTCCAACAGCACCGGTGACGGTATCCAAAACGACTTCCTGCTCTACAACGAAGCCGAGGACCAATGGTTCAACATGGCTTCCGATGAGAACGGCTCCTTCGCCTCTTACGTACCTGCTGGAGAATGGTTGGTCATCGTGGCCCCATTCTCCAATGAAAACGTGACCGAAACGCTACGTTCACCACTCTCCGTTGAAGCGGGTTCGGACCGCTTGGAGCTCGACCTTATCACTGCACCAAGCGTTGAGGTGACCATGCAGTTGCGTGAATTCATGACCAACGATTCACTTGCTGACATGACCGTCACCGCCGTGAGTCACGACGGCTACGGGAACATCACCTTCGAGCGTACTGACGAAAACGGAAACGCCACGGAGATGATGATGCCCGGAACGTGGAGTTTGTACCTGAACCGAACGATTGGAACACAATCTTGGTTCATGGACACCAGCGGTTCACCGTTCACAACCAACGATGCGGTCAACAACACGCTCGTCCTCGAGCCCGCCTACGCAACGCTCGAAGTGGAGATTGGAGGCAAGGTGTTCTGGGATCTTGACAACAACAGTGTCCCCGGTTTCGGCGAAGGAATTCCTGAAGTGAACGTCATCGTCCAAGGTGTCAATCATTCCGACTTCAATACCAACGTCTCTACCGATGAGGAAGGTGTCTGGCGCCTGTTCGTGCCGATTCGAGACGCCTACAACGTCACCGTAGAGAAGGACGGATTTGCGACGGTCTACTACACCACGGAGAACGAATCGGGCTTTGTGGTGCTTGACAGCCCTGACTCGAAAGATATCGAAGTGACCGCCGGTTCAGTGGATGTGATGGGCTTCGTGACCGACCAGTTGGATGCAGCCCGTTTGGTTGGCGCAAACATCGTCCTCTATCCAGTTGCTGGAATTGAACGGGATGCCATCACGCTGACGGGTACCATGAACGACTCAACGCTCGAATGGTCTGCCAGCATTCAACCCGGTGAATGGGTTGTGATTGTCACCGAAGCCAATCCCGGTCCAAACGGTGGCGGCGTGGCTATCGGTTTGCTCGATGCCTCGGTTGCCAACGGTGGAAACTTGACCCTGGTGATGGCGCTGGGTGGTTATGTTGATTTGTCAACTTCATGGACGGACATCGGCCAAAACGAACACCATGCAGGTTCTGCTTCCGATGGCTTCAGCATGATTCAGGAGTCCGTTGAACTCGAAGTGACCTTCGATGGTATGTCGTGGGTCATGGATGTGCCTGCTTCAGGTAACGTTCTCCACCTCTTCCCCGAGGGATCGGTTGCCTTTGACAGCGAGTTCACCACCGTTCAACACGAAACGAACCTCGAGATGGAATACTTCGGTGGCCAAACCACCACGGTTTCCGCCGATTCAACCATTGCGGCGACCTTGACGTACAATCGCCGTGTGAACTCCAATCTTGACATCGTGTTCAATGAGGCCTCGGTTGGATCTACCGCTACGGTCTTGGAAGCGGTTGATGGCGATGAAATTGAAGCGGTGATCTCGTCAACCGACGACACCCAATACACGACCATCACCATGGACTTTGATATCACGTACAACGGCACGGAAATCGCCGACGTCTTCACGGTGTCTGGCGAAATGGGCTTGGCACAAGATTCGGACCTGTGGACGGTGACGGTGTGGAACGAGACCAGCCAGGCTTACGAAGAAAGCGTGGACGTTTCGCTCGGCATTGGAGCCGATGCCTCTGAAGCAGTGCTCAGTGCCACGGTGAGCTTGCAAATCACCCTGCCATCGGTTGAGGATGCTTGGCACCTTGCCAACGGCCATCGCATGACGCTCCGAATGGAGACTGATTTGGGTGAAGCAACGCAAGCCAGCGTGAAGGTCTTCGTGCCACAAACCTATGGTTTCAACGTCACCGATGCAACGGAATTGCTCGGCATGACGGCACTCGTTGAGCGAACGATTTCGTTTGATGTGACCAACACCGGAAACGGCCAAGAATCCTACACCATCGAATTGCTCGAGAGCGGTGTCCCTGAAGGTTGGTCCGTCACGCCGATGATGTCAACATTGACCTTGAGCAAGGACGAAACCCGAACCCAACAGTTCACGGTCTTTGCTCCTGAATCCTTCGAAGAGGGTGAATTCCCGTTGACCATCTACGTCAACAGCGAGGATGAGGAGGTTCCAACCTACACCGTTGAAGTGACCGTGCAAGCGGCCACCATCGACCTTGTTGTGGTGGAAAACGGCATTCCTTCGGAATCCAACGACGATGCCAACACCCCCGGTTCAGTTGTTATTCCAATCCAAAACACAGGAACGTTGGATGCTCCGTCGGTCATCGTCTATCTGAAGCCGACTTCACCATCTTCGCTGGACGAACTCTCAGTGACGATTTCCGTCCCTGCTGGCCAAACCGTGAACGCTGAGTTCACCGATTTGACCTTCCAGCAAGGCAACCAGCGGTTTGAGGTGCGTGTTGATGTGGTTGGTGCAGAATCCACCAGCGACTGGTCGGTCCAACTTCCAGATGGGAATTCGTTCTCGTTGGAGTACAGAACCACCACCACGCCGGATGGAGAAGACACGTGGTTCACGTTGGCGATTGTCCTGCTCGGCATCTTGGTCATCTACGGCGGTACAAAAGCGGCTCGAAGCCGTGGCGGTTCCAAGTTCTGATTCCCGTTGGCAAACAGAACAAGGGTTCTTGTGCCCAGCGATGGAGTGAGGGCCTATGGAGGGACTTCGCGATGTGGAGTACCTCCCTGAACCGTCGGACCGACGTATCGTCTCTGCAGCGGACCCGACCGTGGTTGGTTTCCAAGACGAATGGCGTTCGGAGATCATGGGTTGGGCTCCGTTGCCTGTTGAACCCGTTGCGCGAGTGCGCCGTGGCCGAATCTCCATCTCAGGTGTGGTGGTGTTCGCCGTGCTGGTGTCGTTGAGTCTTCTCGTATGGCATAACAATTGGATTGTGTACGAGTTCCAGTACCCTGATTCAGAATGGGCTTACGAACAAACCGGCCTGCGTGAGGTGCAGGGTGACGGCATGAGTGGAGAAGGGGTGCGTCTTTGCATGGTAGACACGGGGATTGACATGAATCACGAGGCCTTTGAGGGTCAAAATGTGGTGTTCAAGGATTTTGTCGGTTCCTCGCTCTCTCCCGTTGATTACGGTGCTGTCGCTCATGGTACATTGATGGCTGGTTTACTGATCTCCAATGGCCATCAACAGGGGGCTGCACCCAACATTGCGCTTGGTATGGCGGCTGCTCTTCAGGACAACGGCGAGGGAGAAAACACGGGTTTTGATTCGGATGTCGCCGACGCTATACGCTGGTGTCAATTTGACTTTGATGCCGATATCATTTCGCTCTCATTGGGAGGAACGGAACGACCTTCGGCCAACGAGGAAGGCTCCTCATCATCCGCCACCAGGCAAGCAACCGATGCCGGCGTCTACGTGGTTGCCGCTGCTGGAAACGACGGAACATCCGACGATGGTGACATCGCCACTCCGGGCAGTGTTCGTCTGGCGATTTCGGTCGGCGCAACGACCAGAGATGGCGCCGTGTGGGTAAATTCATCCATTGGATCGAACCTCAACGAGGACGGTTCTGAACGAACGTTCCCGCATCAGAAGCCCGAAATTGTAGCGCCGGGCCATGAGATCATCAGCACTGGAGAGGACAGTCGATGGTATTTGAGCAGCGGTACATCCGATGCAACGGTGTTCGTAGCCGGCGCTCTTGCGTTGTTGTTGGAAGCCAATCCAGCGCTCAAGCCTTCGAACAACGGCGATAGTTCTTGCCTCGAATTGGTGAAGCGTACCTTGGCCGATACGGCAGCCCCGATGGGGGAGCCCGGACATGACGCTCGGAGTGGTTACGGCATGTTGCAGGCGAACGCCTTGGTGGATGCTTTGGGCGATGTTTCGGCTTGCTGAAGCGATGATTTGCCTTGAAAACACCCGAAACTGGTGTTGGAATGACCCAATATTCTTCCGGAATATGGAATGAAAGGGGCTGAAAAATCCATTTTTCCGGAAATCCAATTGATATTCTTACTGATTATTGATACGCTAATTTTGGCAAATGAGGCGCAGTATTATATTCGTAGCGTCCATGGACCTACGAGGTGCATCTGAAATGTCCCGAAAAAAGCAAGTAAAATCTGTATCACTCGTTCTGCTCTACATGTTCTCCATCATGATTGGCTTGGTGAGTCTCCCAACGGCCATGGCCGTGAACGAAACAACCCAAGGGACCGTGACCGGTGTTGAAACCTGGACCGGTACCATGAACCTGCAAGGCGACGTTGAGGTTGCCGAAGGTGCCAAGTTGGTCATCAACGCAGGCACCACCATCAACATCCCCTATGGGAAGTTCATCGATGTCAAGGGGGCCATCTGCGTTGGTGACACTTCGTGCGGTGCAAGTGCGGGTTCCGCCTCTTCGCAGGCTCGCTTTATGTGGGCCCTGCCCACCGACTACAACAAAGTTGGTCGATGTTATATCAACGGCTCGAATCAATTCACCAACGGTGATGCAGCTTGCGGTTCGGGGTTGATTATTCGAAACACCATCGATCAATCCATCACCTCCCTCAACTATGCCCACTTCGAAAACGCATACGGCTACCCCATCTATGTGTCAACACTTCAAGCCGTTCAATACGGTGCTCTGGTCTTTGATGGCTCGAGCACCACCGCGCGAGGGCTTTCGTTCAAGGACATCAACACCTCAAACGTCCTCGCCATCGACTTCGCCTCACCCACCCTCACCGATTCCACCTTTGAATTGGGCATTGACGGTCGTGGTTACGATGCCGCAGCGGTACGAGCCTACAGTGCAGGTGCCGGTATCCTTTCCACGTTTGAAGTTAAGAACTCGGTGTTCACTGGGGCCGATGCAGATTGTGGCCAACAAGGTGGTGGCCGTGCCGTCATCTTCATTGAGGATTCCTACATTGACATGGACAATCTCGATGTGAAGCAAAATTCGTACGGGATTTTGATGAAATCAAGTTCGGGCAGTCTCACCAATTCCATCATCGATGTGAAGTGCAACGCCGTTGACACCAACTCGCTCAAGACCACCGGCAACATTCAACACACGCTCGAGGTCATCGACAACACCATCACCACTGCTGAAGGTGCCGGCTTAACGGCGTACGACGGTGCAAAGGTGTACGCAGAGGGCAACACCATTTCAGGCGCCACGGAAGGTTCAGGCGTCGGTATTCGCTCGTCCAATGTTGAATTGCATCGCAACACGATTGGACCCGTTGGTGGTTGGAACGGTTTGTGGATTTACGGCACCTCTGATGTGGTTGCTGAAAACAACACCATTCAGGACACGGGTAAAGAGCCCGTGCTCATCGGTGAATACCACTACCAAGACCAAGGCTGGCAGGTGCCTGCCCCGACGGCAGCCCGCTTGTACCTCGCCAACAACCAAATCTCGAACAACTCTGGAACGTGCAACTCGCAAATGTATGGTGGCGATTTCGCCTGCCCCGCCGTTCACGTGTTCCGTTCATCGGCCACCATCATCGGCAACACCATTTCGCAAAACGTTGGTGACATCATCCGGGCCAAGGGCTCGTTGGTCAACGTCCAGGACAACACCGCAGATTCGCAACTTGGTTACGCTGGAAACATCAGCCTCCACGACGACAACTACGGCAACAAATACGGCTCAGTGGCTTATTTCTCAGGAAACAGTTGGACCGGCGTCTCTCAAGTGTACAACATCACCGAATCTCGAGTCACGGTTCAATCCGAACAAATCCCCTCGCCAGGTGGCGGTGAACTTTACCCCGTCAACATCCGCTGGCTCGGTGCAGAATGTCCGTTTGTCCAGGACGAGTGTCTGCAACTCCCCGGTACGGTGGCTCTTCCACCTGCACAAATGCCCTTGGCATTGGAATTGGTGGAGAACGCCACGGTGTTTTCCTTTGCTGATTTGCAAAACTTCGACTCGAGCATGATTCACGTGCAGAACCAGAACACGGCGTGGGGTTCCCAAGTTCGTGAAGGTGAACTTGTCCGCTATCAAGTGAAGGCGAAGAATTCCAACGTGGCCGGTGCCACGGTGGTCATCAAGGATGCCACTGGTCTGCCACTCTACGAATTGACCACGGATGCGTTCGGGTTCACCCAACAAGTGTCTCTCCCATCGGATTTCTTGCTTGACCGAAACTGGAACCACATCGTGGGTGACAAAAACGCAGCCATCCCGGGTTCCAACGACGGTACCGGGCAACCCATCGTGGTGGACGAGGATTCGTGTGCCGACGGAATCGACAACGACGGCGATACCTTGACCGACGATGCCGATCCCGATTGCGCCACTGGCCGAGAGAAGCCGTTCTACTCGGTTGAAGCCTTCAAGTTCGGCAGCGGGACGAAGGACTTCTCCTACGTGCTTTCCGGCCCCATTGACGATGTGATCAACCTCAACAACTTGCGACCTGGGGTAAGCGTCAACGAACCTGACGGCTATTCCTTCGCTACAACCGTACGCATTACAGGACAGGCTTGGGACGGTGTGAAGTGGCCATACGCCAACGACAACACCGCCATTCAGTCCCAGTTCGGTATGGTGGAGCGAGTGGAGATTCAGCCTCCAGGTTCAACCGATTGGTACATCGCCTCCGACACCTCGGGGGCCTCCGATATCACCATGGCCAACCATCCCTACAAGGATTGGTTGTTTGAGTGGGACATGTCCGCACATCCCGAAGGTGAAGGTGACGTAACGTTCCGTATTCGTTCCTACGACGGATTGGATTATTCGCCGGTTGAAGTTCGACAGTACAAACTCAATCTCGTGTCTCCCACCATTTTGGTTGATGTGCCTACATCGGGGAGCACCCACAACAACGGCAAGGTGCTGTTCCAAGGAACGGCCTCCGACCCTTACCAAGGCACCTATGGCAGCGATGTGAAGCAAATTTGGTTCCATATCTCTGGTCCAGGGGGCATGGAGCAACAATTCTTCCAAGGTGGTTCAACCAGTTGGTCCTATGAATGGTTGGTGGGCGATTTGCCAAGCGGCGACTACACGGTGACCGTTTGGGCAGCCGACAGCGACTTCTGCATCGATGACAACACCGGCTGTCAGGTTGAAGTGCGCACCATCACCATCAACAACGAGAACATTCCTCCCAACCTCCAGCTTTCCTGGATTGGTTCAGCCGATCAGATGACCGGGGGTATTGATGGGGACACCGTTCGAGCCTCAGAGGATACCAAGATCATCGGCGTCGCCCGGGACGTTGGTGGCTTTGTGACCCGTGTTGAAATTGAAATCACCGACTTGGCCAACGGCTTGGTACTCAACGATGGACCGCTTCCTGTGACCACGTTCAACGCCGATGGTTCTTGGGTTGCGAACTGGGACACATCCGACTTGATCCACGACCGTGTCTACTCGGTGAGCGTCAAGGCCTACGACGGTGATGACTATTCGGAAACCATCGTTTGGCGGATGACCATCAACAACCCACTGGATGCCGAAAACATTGACCCGGTGTTCAACGAAACCGGGTGGGTTGGTACATGGACCATCTTCTGTGACGAACAATCGGATTCCTTTGACCGGTGTGGCAATGGTGTTTCCTTCTATTTGACCGAGTTCTTCTCTGATCCAGACGGGACCGGTGAGCCTGCGAACGATCTTGAGTTCTTCATCTACGACGATCCAGCCAACTCGCAAGACGACTATTTCTTCGATTACATCTCCATCACACCTACGGGTGAATTAACGTTTGATCCGATGTCGAGTTACCTTTGGCAGAGCACGTCAACCGTTTCGGACTGGTCGCTCGAGGGCGTGGTGATTTACGCTCAAGACGATCAGGAATCGAAGGCGTATTCACTCAAGGTGAACTTCCTCGTTCGAGGTGTGACGTTCAGCGTTGAGCGAGTCGATGACGGTGCCATCACCGCCGACAACCCTGCAACCTTCCGCGGCGAAGGGCTCCCCGGTAGTACGGTGAGCATTCGCTTCGCCCAAGGCAACGCTCGTGTGAACTCAACGACGGTTCTCTCCGATGGAACATGGAGCATGGACCTCACGGCAAGTCAACTTGGCATCGAAGGTAAATCCGCCGTTATCTTTGAGATGGACGGACAGGAGTTTGCCTTTGCCGGCCAGGGTGATGCTGCAGAGTTTGCCATCACCGTAGCCAGCAGCGACGACGGAAGTTCAGGCATCATCGGTATCGTCCTGATTGTGCTCGCTGTGTTGGTGCTACTGGGTGCAGGGGCCTACTTCTTCATCGAATTCGAAGAAGTCCCTGACGAAGACGACCTTACCAGCGACGACTCCGTTGAAGAAGAAGACCCGTATGCATGGGCCAAGGCAAAGCAGGCTCCCGCCATTCCGGCCCAAGCGGCCGTTCCGGAGGCGCAGGCAGCCGCACCTCAACAAGAGGCAGCGCCTGCAGCTTCTCAGCATCCAGGATGGCTCTGGGACGCCACAACCAACCAGTGGGTGCCCGACCCGAACTACCAACCACCGCAACAATGAGCTCCCTGAGGTATGGGAATGGCCAGCCAAGTGAAGCCAGGTGTGCAGGAACGCATCCTGTTGCACTTGCTGGATTACTCAGATTTCAAGGACAGCATCGAAGTACCGTTTGCACTTTCGCAGATGGGTATTGCCAATGCGGTTGCTATCGCTCGTTCAAACGTTCCACGTGCGATTGCGGGTCTGAAAGATCAGGGCATTTTGGTTGAACGCCAAGCCCACGTCAAGGGCGTTTCGCGCAAAAGAAAGGCGTACTTCTTGACCGATAACGGTGTTGCGTTGGCGAACGAAACGTGGCAGCGTTTGTCAGAGTTCCCACTGCGTTGTGTGTTTGAAGACAAGGCTGCGGAGAAGACCACCTTGGGTGGTGCGAAATCGGTGTTGCCGTTTGAGATGCGTCCCGTTGATATCATTCGGTACATGGACGACAACAATTCCCTTGACTTGCGGTTACTCAGTGCCGACCTTGTTGAACGGGATCTTTCCAAGCATGTCGAAAAACAACTGGTGACTTCACTGGCGGATTTACCACGACTTCGGCATTTCTACGGGCGAACGACTGAACTCGACAACATGGTGAACTTGCTTGAAGCACGTGCGACCACCCTTCTTGTCCCCGGTATTGCAGGCATTGGGAAAACAACCGTGGCGTCGAAACTCATTGAACGGTTCATGCACCGTCGCAATCTGTTGTACCACCGTTGCCAAGACTGGGAAGGCTCACGTTCGTTTTTCGAATCGGTGGCGGATTGGCTCTCCAGCATGGGCAATTCAGATTTTGCGACATACCTCTCGGCAACCCCTGTACCCCAACCCGCTGATGCAGCAAAATTGCTCGTCGAGGCGTTGGCCGGTTCTCCTTCACTCATCGTGATCGATGACTTCCACAAAGTATCGGATTTGGTCTTGCACCAAACCTTCCAAGCGATGTCGCTGAATTTGTTGGGCAGCGAGGAGCAAATTGGTTTGGTGATTTTTTCTCGGTCGTTCAAACCGGTGGTTCCAACCAAGGACGCCGAGGGGAGAATTGCCAGTTTGGTGTTGCCGCTTGATGGACTTGATCCTGCCTCAGGTCGAAAATTGCTCACCAGTTTTGAACAGTTGGAGGATGAACAGTGGCTGCACATTCACGGCTTGTCCAGAGGCCATCCGTTGGTGTTGGAGTTGATCAACCGCGGTGCCTCTGCCGGTGCCTTTCACGAAACGCTGGAAAATTACGTGACCGTCGAAATCTTCTCAAAGTTGAGTGCAGAACAGAAGCGTGTGCTTTCAGCACTGTCGATTTTCCGCGAACCGATGGTCTTGGATGCGTTAGCCCAACAGCAATTGAACACCGATGAATTGGACAGTTTGGTTGAATCCGGTTTGGCTCGGCAAGCCGATGCTGATACCTATGACGTTCACGATTTGATTCGTGAATTTTTGCTGCGTAGCCTGTCGTCAAGTTTGAAGGAGGAGTTCCACGGAAAATGTGCAGAATGGTACATGAAGCAAACCCAAAGCCACGACGTCCTGATTGAACTCGTGTATCATCTCATTCGGTCAGGCCAGCATGAAGAAGCCTCCACCCTGATTGTGACCGACGGACGACAATTGGTGTCTCAAGGGCACATGGAATTGCTTGGGTTGATCGAACAAGTGGTCACCGACGACCTCGAACCAGAAGTGAACGTCACGCTGCTCCAACTCCAAGGTGAAATCTTGGCGCTCCTCGGTCGCTTGGAAGAGGCTGAAACGACGTTGCAATCAGCCCTCTCCATGGCCGAACAGCATGCTGAAATCATCGTTCAGGCGGAAGTGCTTTCGTCCATGGCCGATGTCAGCCGAAAGCAAGGCAACAGCGATGTTTCTCTCAACCGGCACAAAAAAGCCCTCAAGCACTACATCACGTTGGGCCACGCTCGTTGGGCTGCCCGCACCTACAACAACATCGGCTACCTTCTTCGACGAAAAAACGAGCGCACCAAGGCCCTCGAGGCGTATGGAGAGGTCGAAGCCATCCTCAATTCCTCGGACGACGATGACCTCATCAACAGCCAAATCACCCTCGCTCGTGCGTTGATTGATCTTGGCGAGGTAGACCGAGCACGTGGCCACGCAATGGCCTCTCACGAGCGTACTTCGTCGCTTGACAACCCCATGCTCCACGCCCGCTCACAAGCCGTGCTGGGCCGTTACTATGCCAAGGTGGATCAGTCCGAGTTGGCCTTGTTTCACTATAACGAAGCCTTGGAAGCCATGAACGATGCTGGTGACGTGCAATCCCTGGTCGAAATCACCATGCTCCTTGGTGAGGTATTGAACGATGCTGGACGAACAGAGGAGGCGATGGAACATTACGGCCAGGCGCTTGTTCTCGCTGAAGCCAACGATCTTCGAATGCAAATTGGCGAACTTCTTACCCGATTGGGCGGTGTGGCCCCCGAACGCCAAGATCGTATGGAATACCTCCAACGTGCGCTCAAGGTGTTCAGGGAATTGGGTGCCCGTTCACGAATGAAGGAAGTTCAGTCGCTGGTTCATCGAGCCGTAATGGGACGCTGATGTTCACTGAACGGCCGATGGTCGGTCGAGGGATAAACTGGTGACACCGTTCTCGTGAACGACCCACAACCGTTCAACACCAGCAAGGGGCACGAGTCCTTCGTGGGTTCCTGCTCCCGTGCCGGAGAGCGCCACTTCCATGTCCAACGGCCCACCTTCATCAATGAGCAGCAACGCGGTTTGTTGGAGTTCAATCCAGAACAAGGATTCGTCGGCTTCGGTCGGCCGCCATGCCACTTCTTCAGCATACGAGATGTTGCCACCAAAACGACTTGCCTCGTCAGCACGCTCCACCGCAGCGGCGATATCATCCATGTTGGCTTGAATCGCTTCCTCGTTCCAGCGTTCTCGAGTGTTGGTTTCGATGTCCCACGCCCAGACACTGAACATGGTCATCAGCAACACGCCAAGCAGGAACGTGAAGATGTACCCAAGTTCGGTTGCAGCCGCACGAACATCTCGTTGAATGGTGGTTGATCTCAGACCATCACCTCCCGTGTCGTGACGTCCAACGAAGCCAGTTGCAACGTGAACTCAATGGCTTGGCCGTTGGTGTGCCAGACGGCCTCAGCCGTGCCGTAACTCGGGTCGGGTACCCAGCCAACATAGTCGGTCAAAAGGTCCAGCCTTCCCGGATAAACCGTCCAGTCTTCACTCGCCTCAAGTCCGATACCCGCGTTGCCAGCAATGGCCGTTCCGTATGGTTCAGACCAACCGCGCCGCACTTCGTACGCCGGTGAGGAGGCGAGCGAGGTTCGGTGAACAAGTTCGATGTCCAACTCCAACGTGCCCGCTCCGCTTTCACTTCCTGCGGTTGGGTGAAGGGAAGGGACGGTGGCCGCAAAGCGTGGACCAGGGCCGCCTCGGTCGGAGGGGGGGACAACGACATAGGGCTTGAATTCAGGATGATTGGTGACCACGGCACCACCACTGTATGCCACTTCCATGCCGTCAATGGAAGACTGGAACTGATAGGCGAGCCTTGACAGATGGAACGCCCAAACGGTGCCGATGGAAGCATGGGTTGAGATGCCATCGCTCCCCAACACGTCGATGCTCACGCTCGCAGGGTGTCGCCCATCACGCCACGCGTTTTGGATGTCCACCTCTCCTCGCCCACCCATGCGTTCCCAAGGAAGGTCCGTGGTGATCCATCCGCTGGCTTGGGTGGCAACATTCGTGCAACGTTCGGCTCCGTCGTGGATGATGTGGTGCAAACCCTGTCCTCCCGAAGACCGGAAGAGACGAAGTGGATGGCCGGATTCAACCCGAAGGTTGGTGGTGCCCAGCGGTGCATCAAAGGCGGCTGAGGCGGTTGTATCAAGGAATAAACCGGTCACGTTGGCGGCTCCGCTGGCGTTCCAGGTGCTCGTGTAGCCGGCCAGCCGAACGGTCAACAGTTCGGCCGTCACGTTGTCTTCATTGATGTGGGTGAATGCGCCCCCTGAAACCGCGCCGGTATCATCGGCTGGCAACAACATGCTTCCCGCCACGGCATCGACGGTGGTGGCGTTGAGTTGCGCAGCCCACGTCACGAGGACGTCTCCGTCTGCGTCGAGCGTGGCTGCGCCAATATCTTGAGCTGGTGGCCATGCGATGTGCTCGACATCACCGGGCGAGACCGAAATCCCACCGTTTCGCCATGTGACGGTCACGATGGTGTCTCCGGGGTTCGAGAAACGAAGTGTTCCGTTCAGGCCTGGTGGTGTGAACGCATGGCCGAGGTAGGCGCCGGTATCGGAAGGCCACGCGGTGATGCCAGCGCTGGACGATGAATTGCTCTTCAGCAGCATACGTGATGGTGAACTGCTGGTGACGTGGACCACGCTGTCTTGTGCAACGGTGATGTCGTGGCTGAAGGCCACGGCTGTGCGTGCGTATCCACTGGGGAGGGCGTAGTGAATCGTAGTTTCGTCATCAAGGGTGATGTGAATTTGATTGGCGTTTTCGCTCAACAGGTGGATGGTTGATGTTCCTGCTTGAAGCGGAACGGACCACGCATGTCCACGTTTGTCCGATGGTTCGACCATGCTCGGCAACAGGTAGGTTGCTCCACTTTCTCCGGTGGTTCCCAGGACGGTCAGTGCGTGGGTGGACACCAGCACGGCTTCGCCCTTGGACGTCAGGTCAAACGAAGCGACATCGTCAACGCGTAGCATGCTCGTCTCGACATCGTCACCATCGATTTGCAGGATGACCTCAATGGGGCCAAGTGGCATGGCAAGACCGGGCGTGACGGTGAAGATGACCTTGTCCAAGACGGCTTCCAGTGTGTAGTAATAGGGTCGATCGGGTCCCAAGCGAAGGTCGGAAAGGCAGACGGATTGAACGAAGCTTTCCGGATGTCGAATTTCCAGGGTGTCGTCAAAATCCAGCGCACCTCGTGCCCGAAGCGACATGTCTTCTTTCCAGGTGGCTGAATACCACATGCCTCCCCGAAGGCTGTCCCACGCCAAGTTCCCATCCACCGGAATAAGCGTGGCGTGGGTAGAATCACCCGGCATGCCCCGTTCGCTCAAGGCAGAGGTTTGATGGGCAAGCAGGGTCATTTGAGAGGACATGTCATGGCGTTCCACCGAACCTTCCATTTCTTCGATGACCGGCATCATCGAGACCATCATGAGACCGATGATGGAAAGCACCCCTCCAAACAAGAGGACGGTGGCCACGGCGGCAGAAACCGCCTCGTCGTGCCGGCGCAAGGTTCCCCTCAACGACTCACCTCCACGCGTTGAAGGTCCACCTCAAAGTAGAGGGGGAGTTGCTGGGCAGACACGCTGAATCCATCAGCACCGCTGGCCCGTTCATAGGGCGCAAAACCGATGTACGTGTCAAGGGTTCCTGCAGACCGTTGAATGGTGTATTCCGAAAGCCAGTTGTCGTGGTATTGCGGGGTGACCACATCGTGGAGCGCGTTCAACACCTTGAACTGGACGTTGTAGGCTTGGCCGGTAAAGAGGGTCATGGGCCCTTTCGAGACGAATTGGAGGCCGATGTTGTTCCCCGTGCCGATTGACCCGTTGGCCGTGACATCGGTAAGGAGCATGGAGAGGCGAAGTTCATCGTTGGCCATGCGGTCAAATTCAACCGACGGCATGGCACTCACATCCCAGGCACCGTTCGGGAATCGTTCCGCCCGTGCGTTGTTCATCAGCACGATTTGGTGTTCGCCTTGGCCCAACGAGGTATGGATTTCAATCCCGGACAGGGAAATTCGTACTTGACGATGCAGCGGGACATCATCAGCATCATACACCGTGACGATCATCCAGTGGGAGGCACTCGCATTGTGGGTGACCATGACCTCGAGGTGACTGGGTGCAATGTCCCGTTCCACCAGGATGCCGGGCGATTCTACAGTGACGCTCCGCGCTGTTTCGTTGGCAGCGAGCACGGCTATCGTCGTGTCGTTCACATGCCGCAAAGCGATACGTTCCCCGGGCGTAAGGTCGGCAGCAATGGTCCACTGCTCAACGTTTTGAACCGGACGAATTGAGGTGGATTGAATGGCGAGTGTGTTTCGGAAGCCCGTTCCCTCCGGGGCGTTGCCGGCAACTTCCACGCGGTCTTCAATTCGGTCAGCCAGGCCCGTGGCAGAATTCCAGTTGGTGTTGTCCTCAAAATCGGACAAATAGGGGTTGAGGAAAATCCAGACGCCGCCCATGATGGTGATCACCATCGCCAGCAACATGACCACGCCAAGAACTTCGCTCACAGCACGCTCCTCGCCACGAAGGCAAGGGCTTGCTTTTCGAGTCTTGCGCCGGTTCACGGACTTGACACGATGCGGTATCATTTAGCCATTGACCTCAAAACGGTCATCAATCAACGGTTGTGTTGCTTCTGCTGAGCCTCGACGATGCCGTCTTCCTTCCCGATGTAGTGCGAGAAATCAGGACCTTCTTGTTTGGAGATGGTGAGGTCGCCATTGAACACGTCTTCGATGTAGTAGAGAACGGTGGATTCAGCGATGTGGGGTTGGTTGTTTTTTTCACTCAAGTGCGTGAGCGTGATGCTTCGCGTGGCTTCGGTGCAAACTTCAGCGAGGAATTGACCGGTTTGGTCGTTTGAAAGGTGGCCGCCACGACCAGAAATTCGGTCTTTGAGGGAGTAGGGGTAGGGGCCGTAGACCAGTTTGTTATGGTCGTAATTCGCTTCGATGGAGATGTGTTCGCATCCTCGAACATGGGCGATGAGTTCGTCGGTCCATGAACCCAGGTCGGTGATGATCGCTGCTCGTTCTCCTCCGTAACTGGCGACAAAGGCGACGTTTTCGGAACCTGCATGCGGTACAGGGACGGGAAGAACAGCCAGGTCTTCACCGACTCGTACCAAATCAAGGGATTCAAAATAGGTGGTTAAGGAGGGATCCAAATCCAATTCCAGGGCTGTCCGTTCATTCGCGAGGACGCGAGTTTGCCATTTGTTTTGCATGACTCGTGCGCCTCCACCGTGGTCGGCGTGGTGGTGGGTGACGAAGAGGCAATCGATGTCTTCGGGCGTGAGGTTCAACCGAGCCAATCGCTTTTGGAGTTGTGTCCCGCTGAAACCCTGGTCGATGAGCACCTTCACCGTGGGTGTTTCCAGCAAGGTCGAGTTGCCCCGACTACCGGTTCCCAAATGCGTGATGGTCAGGGACATGCGAACATG
This sequence comes from Candidatus Poseidonia sp., assembly GCA_049617635.1. GTDB lineage: Archaea > Thermoplasmatota > Poseidoniia > Poseidoniales > Poseidoniaceae > Poseidonia. Next base: position 36,032 of record JBMZJQ010000007.1, on the reverse strand, counting down.
GCTTACCGGACGCGGGAAGGTCTTGAACACACCGACAGTCGCTTACGAAATACGGTGATTTTTCGATGAAATTTCTCCTGTCAAGCGTGGGATGTATGAACAATGTTCCATCAGCCTCATAAGCAATCTTGGAGGAGTGAAAAACGAGCGAAGCGTATGCTTGGCAGTTGGTGAGTCCATGCGTCGAAGTCAAACCACCCTCCTGACCACGTTTGCGGTCATCGCAAGTTTGCTCTTCATGTCACAATTTCCCGCCATCTCAAACGTGGCCAACGTCCACCCTGACGACACCACACAAACCCCGCCCCCGAACACCGACTCGGACGGTGATTTGATTCCCGATGTTCACGAGACCTTGTTTGAAGACTGGATGAATTGGACTGCACCGGACGGTCGTCCCGTGGTGGTTGTTGGACTCGACAAGAACGATGCGTCGGATGCCAACACCGATCGTGACCTTGACGGGTTGAACGCCACTGAGGAATTTTGCTGGCCGTATCCTGCCAACTGCACTGCGCCCGGGTTTCCTCGGGGTCTCACCGGTCAGTTGGATGAAAACAGCGACCGCATCTACCTCGATCCCCGGGTGGCCGACACCGATGGTGATGGCATGCCCGACGGGTACGAAGCCTACATGTGCCAGCGGACCGGGGGATTTGACAGCACCTCGTTGCGTTACAATTGTCCAACATTCGATCCGCTCAACGCGAGCGATTTAACCTACGACGGTGACAACGATGGATTCGATGTCAACCGAGACGGCGTGATGAGTGAATCCGAACGGTACACTGCGCCGGAGGAATATGCCTATGGCATGCCGTCCAATTACACCACAGAATTGGATGGGTTGTGGTGCTATGCCACCCTCCCTGACGGTGCCGTGTTGAAGAATTGGCCGTACATTCCTTCCGGTGCAAATGCGACCTTCCACAATCTGTTGAGTGCCTGTACCCTTCGTGATGTCAATCCCGTTGGGGAAGATATGTGGCTCGGCACCGACCCGATGCTGGACGATTCGGACCGTTACTTGTGGGACGGATTTTCCATCCGACCGTTGTATCCCTCTTTTGGCGATGGCATTCCGGATGGATGGGAGGTTCATTTCGGATTGAATCCATTGAACCGAACCAATGCCCTTGAGGACCCGGACAACGACGGGTGGGACGCCAACAGAGACGGCGGTATCACGGCAGACCTTGCTCGAACCGAGACGGCGTTGAGCATTGGCGAGGCCCTCTCAACGCTCGAGGAATACAATGTCCACTTTGATAACGGCAACACCGTGTATCCTGGATTGAAGACCACGGTGGTTGGTGACACAGAGAATTACAATGTCCTCCCGCTCGTTTACGATACGACTGAAGACGACCTTGCCATCATGCATCATGATGTGCGTTCCCTCGACGAATACGACGGCACGGTGTACGTCATGACTCGTTATGGCGTGAGCGTCATCAACGAAGCTGATGCCTTCCAAGCCCACCAGTGGTTGCCTCAGGGCGTGGAACTTCATGACGGGTTCCTTGCCCGCTCCGGCGTCACACCGTATGCGTTGGTGATGGGGACGAGTGTCGGCTTCGCCGTCGCCCCTCTCCTGGCCGATGGTTCACTCGGCACCATCAATTCCTGGGATTGGAGCATGACCGAGGGTCTCCACGCTGTTGCTCCCCTCGCTGGCAGTGATCTGAACCTGCACGTCATCGGTTTGGGGGACGGTGGAGAAGGAGCCATCATCGAAATCGACGGTACGGGGGCCATCGCTGAAACCCATGAACTTGGTTTGGGCTTGGTCTCCGGGTTGTCTGAAGCGAACGCCAGCGTCACTTCGGTTGCGCACGGGCTCGCAGGGGGTTCCACCTTGACCCTCTTCGTTGGCACCGACCGAGGTTTGTTCGTTGTGGAAACAGCCTCGGCTCGCGACGAAACCGCTGGTGTTTGGGCCTTCTTCTACACCCAAGAGACCACGGGGATTCCAACCAACGTCGATGTTGTTCGTAGCCTGCCACTCGGCTCTGTAGGAAATCCGGCCGAGGTACGAACCCTTGTCTTGGATGGTCCGTCGCCCTCCAACGCTCAGGTCCTTTGGTTTGGAACCCCTGCCGGGGTGCACAAAATGAACCTCAACGATGGCTCCATCGACCACAGTGGATTGCTCCTCCACCCCGGTGTGGATGGGAAATTATCGAAGGAAGCCAACAGCATCCACAGCATACACCCCACCGGGGACGAAGTGCTGGTCGGTTCCGATTGGGGGCTTTGGGCGGTTGCAGGTGATTATGCCTCCGTTTATGGCCTCCAAGACCAAACCCGTCTCCCCGGTGAAATCGTGGCGATCACGACCGCCGTCGGTGAAGGCAACGTTTCGGTTTATGCCGCTGCGTCCCCGGGCCGCTTTGCGAACTTGCTTCTGATGGATCCCGGCGCCAACGATTCAGACGCCGACGGGATGCCAGACGGATGGGAGGTCGTTCATGGCCTTGACCCAACCGACCCGTGGGACGCTCTTTACGACAGCGACGCCGACGGCCTTGATTTGGACCAGTCCGGCGATATGAATTTGGAGCGGTTGTGGACCAACCTTGACGAATTCCGCTACACTCGATTGACGCCCGAAGGCTACAATTCCACCGACCCTCGAGTGGGCGACACCGATGGTGATGGGTTGGGTGACGGTGCCGAATACTTCGGTTTCTTCTTTGAACAATCCACGCTTTGGTGCCACTACACGGTCCAGTTGGTCCATGTGTGTGACGATGCTGCAGGTCAGGCAGCCAATGCAACCTACCTTTCCATGGCCAACGTCGACGCTGCGACGGACCCAACCAATCACGATACGGACGGCGATGGAATGCCTGATGGCTGGGAAATCGAACATCGCCGCTGGGTCGGAACAACCTTCTCTGGCGGAAACAACTGGAGCCTCGACCCCCTTCGTCCTGAGGATGCAACCTGGGATGCTGACGGTGATGGGCTTGCCAACTTGTGTGAATACCAGTGGTCGGTTGTTCGCCTAATGGGTGTGAACGGCGACCTTCTTGCAGACTATGGAGAATCTCCAGAAGCCGCTGAATCGTGGTCCGTTGCCGACCCCAACCTCGTCGATTCCGACGGCGATTCGCTACCCGATGGATGGGAATCAAAGGGATTGTGCACGTGGGATCCAAGCAGAGTGGGCGTCAATCCTCTCAACGGTTCAGATGCCTTCCAAAACCCAGATGGTGACGGGTACGACGTCAACCACGACGGTGTATTGAGTGAGGACGAGGCCTTCGTGAACTACCTTGAATACCACATTCGAACCGATCTGTTCAGCGGCAACATGACGCTGGAGGGTGTTGAACTCCCCAACGGGTTCAGCACGCGCCTGTTCGATTCCATCAGCGACTTTGGTGAACCAGAAGCATCGTTTGCTGAACGAGCCTCTGGTGCTGTGACCTCAGGTCAATCGGTCTACAGCGTTGGCGCTGCTGATCCCTTTAGCGCCGACACCGATCAGGACGGGATGCCGGACGGCTGGGAAATATGGCATGCTCGTTGGAACCTGCTTGACGATGAGTGGACCCTCAATCCACTGGACTCGACCGACCGATGGAACGATGCTGATAACGACGGGATGACCAACTGGGAGGAATACAATGCAATTTCGCCGCTGTACTCCCAAACGGATGCAAACCGTTCCTCTCCGCAATGGTTCGTCACCACGATTGGAACAGCCTTTGCCTTGCAGCAGTGGCCGGGTATCCCCACCGAAGAATCGTTTGGGGACTTCTTGACCCAAGACCAAATCAACCTCACCGGCTGGACAGCCGACCCGAACAACGTTGACACCGATGGCGATGGCATGCTGGACGGTGTTGAATTGCTGTTCACCTCGTGGAACAGTTCTGCAGGAACATGGACGCTCAACCCCTTGGTTGCAGGCGACGGTCAGTTTGATGGTGACGAGGACGGGCTGATTGACAGGCAAGAATTTGCTCTTGCAACCGAGCAACCTGACAACGGCATCGACCACCCTACGGATGCACCGTTGCTGCACATCGACGGCGATTTGCAACAGCCCACGGAAAAGGCCCAACGGGTCTTCAACATCCTCATCTCCAAAGAAACCCGAGGCAAGCGCTTGCTCAACGACTTCAACGCCTGGCAGCAGGGTGAACCTCCCAATGCGTTCATTGAGGTGGTGTTGGGGATGACCGACCCCACCATCCCGGATACAGACGGTGACGGCATGTACGACGGATTCGAATATTGGTTCACCTCGTGGGACCTCGACCAAAACCGATGGGCCATGAATCCGCTGATTGACGGTGACGTGAATCTTGACTCCGACCAAGACAGCTTCGACTGCAACAACGACGGAGAAATTGATGAAAACGAAACCTTCAGCAACCTCCGAGAATGGGAGTCGAGAACGTGGGGGAAGTTCCTCAATCGCAACACGGTTCCCTCCAATTTGGGCATCATCGATTTCGGTGAAGACGCGATGCTCGCCTACCAAGAGGAACTTGGGTTCTCGTTGATTCAAGCCCAAGCCGCCCTGTACCAGGACTTCATCGAGAAGGGCCAGGATTCCCTCGACCGTATGAACAAAATCAATTCTCTCGAATCTGAAAATTTCAACCGAAGCCTCCGCGGTGTAGCTGACCCAACCCACCCCGATTCGGACAGCGACGGCATTCCTGATGGATGGGAATACTGCTATGCCATCTTTGGAATGAACGACCCAACCACCATCAATCACTGGGCTGCCAATCCGCTCAACCCTTGGGACGTTGGTTACGACGGTGACCACGACGGGTGGTACGACCGAACCAGTTTCGATATTCCCGCTACCCAAGGCACGTGGGAGAACAGGGTGTTCACCCCTTCCGGCGTCTTGATTCAGAACGGCATTGGTGACTTACCCTTCACCAACGCCATGGAATACGACAACGACACGCGCCCAGATCAAAACGACACCGACGAGGACAGCCGCACTTACTTGACCACCGTTGAGAACGGGCAGGTCGTTTCTCACGTCCGGGACTACAACTATTCCGACGGCCGTGAAGTGTTCAAGTACGGCTCAAATCCCAGCGACAACGACACCGATGGCGACATGCTACCGGATTGGTACGAATACAAATTGGGGTGGAACGAGAGCAACGACAACTTCAGTTCCTATCTCCAGATTCAAGTGGTGTGGATTGATGTTGCGACCGGTGGGCCCTGCGACACGTCGACCACGTCGTGTCTACCGTTGTCTCAGGACGGCTCCGGTGGTACCTTGGCCCGACCGGACATTGAGATGGCCTGGTTCACGCTCAATCCAGCCGACCCGAACGACGCAAACCAAGATCCTGACCAAGATGGAAACTGGGACTGCACCGGTGCGGGGTGCACCTATGAACCCTACACCAACTTCCAAGAATTCTACGCCATCACGACCAGCGAATATTCCTCGCCAAATGCCGTCCGGCTCAGCGGATTAACCCATGACGGCGTCCCAGTGACCGAGGGCTGGCAGTTCCGTGCCGCCATTCTCGGTTTGGGCCAATCCAATGAACTCGTTCTGAACTATTTGAAACTCGACCGCTATGCTGGACCCGACCGTCAATACGGCTACATCGTGGACGATAACGACGTCGATTTCCTGACCGTTGACCCGAGTGACGACGTGATTTTGATGGCGGGCAACCAAACCGACCAGTGGGATATCTACTATGCCAGTTCACCCAACACCGCACCGGTGAGGGAGGTTGGCGAACACGAATTTGGATGGTACTTGCTGGACTTTGATGACGACCATTTGGCCGAAGGCTCGAGCCCTCTCAATTGGGACACCGATGGAGACTGGATGAACGATTGGTTTGAGGTTCACGACGATGAAGAAGACGGCGTTCGAGGCGATTCCTCACCGATTCGATACGACTCTCGACAGACCTCTTAGCGAACGAAATGAACAGACCTTGAACCGCATGGTTCAAAGTGTATGTCGGCCCTCACGCAGTCATGGTAAGCGGCGGACAGCATACACTCGGTACTCGGGGCATCTTCTTGTTGCTCGTGTCGCTGATGATTTTGACGCCGCTCAGTCCGTTTTCGGAACTCGTGGCGGTCGAAGCCGATGCAGCGGCGGGCACTCGCCATGTCTACACGTTTGCCGACGGCTCCACCGAACACATCGCACTTTATCAAGGCGCCAACCCCGATCTCGGCGGGGAGGTCACCTTGCCACGCGGTGCGCTGGTCACGGACGTCACGATGACGCTCTCCGGTGCCTCGGCAACCGGTTGGTCTCAGGTGGTCGCTGACGACCGCGTGCATTGGATTCGCGGCGCTGATAGCAATGTTGACGACCGCAGCGGCGACTTGACCCTTGCCCTCTCAAACGTGAGTCGAAATTTCCTGCCTCACGCCAACGATGCGTACGTCAACCCGAATTCCGATGCCTGGTTAGACAACGGCTCCAATGCGCTTCGTCAACCGCACACCTCAAACGCCACGGAATCCCTGTTTTCACAACAGTTGACGAAAACCTCATCCAGTTTCATGGCCCAAAGCCAAGGGGCGATTTTGAAACACCACGACTGGCTGTTTTTGTCGACGTGGTCATCGTCCAGTTTCCACAACGTCGTGGAACGGCTTTACCCCAACAACGCCACCCGTGAATCCGTTATCACGCTCGAGCAGGCGTCATGTACGCTGCCCCAGAAACACTCGTCGTCCTACTATGCATACTACGGGTTCCGTGACTGGACCATCACCGATGATGAACGCCTTTTCGGCATCTTGTCCGGCTATCGGTACACCTACGGCTCCTCCGCACCTGTGAACTATCATCGAGTTCTTGAGATGGACATCTCACGCGATGACACGTGGACCTGCATTGATTCCTACGACATTTCCCCTTCGGTTGGCGAATACACGGGTATCGCCTACGATCGAGACACCGGAAAAGTATGGGTTGCACACAACGCCATGAACCGGTTGTATGCGTACGACTTTGCGGGCGATGGAACCGGGACGTACACTCGCGACCAGCAATTCTATTCCTACACGTCGTCATCAAGTTCGACATGGGAATGCGGTGGAACGGCCAGTAACAACCAGAAGCAGATGCTGCGTGGTCTGGAAGTCAACGGTTCAACGTTCTACATGCGATGTCAGAAAGACATGTACTACAACGACCGAGATCAACTTGAGGCGTGGTCCGTTTCCGGTACCTCATCTTCGCTCATTCCCGAAACCACGGTGCGTCAAATTTCACGCTTGGGCTACGGCCTGCAATACGACGGCGAACGCTTCGTGACGGTTGACAGCGGTTATTCCACATGGTCAGGAGCCACCCTCTACTACCGAGAGTTTGGTACTGGATGGATGTACGAAACAACGCCCGCACCTGGCACCACGACGTGGTACGGTGAGGTCGTGACCACGGGCGACGATGTTTTGGCCGCCAACGTCCAAACCTACTGGTCAGCCGCTTCGATTGGTGACCGCGTCGACTACTGGATATCGGCCGATAACGGCACCCATTGGGAAGAAGTGACCTCCAATGAGACCATTCACTTTGACTATCCCGGTCGGGAGTTGGTTTGGAAAGCCCAGCTGATTGGCTCAACCGCCGTATCGTGGTGGGTTGACATGGAATACGCCACTGCCTATGCCGCCTCCGGCGACTGGACTTCTCCGCATTTCAACACCGGGACCAAAGTCGGCAAGGTCCGTCCACAATGGACCGCCGATGTACCAGTTGGCACCACGCTTCAAGTGGTGGTTTCTAACGACAACGGAAGCACGTGGTTGGATGCTTCCAACGGTGTTGAAACGAGTTTCTCCACCGAGGCTGCTGGAAACACCCTGCGCTATGCGGTCTTCATGACCACCAGCGACGCATCCACTACGCCCTCCCTTGACCGCTTTGTTCTCGAATACGAAGAAGGCTATCCCGACCGACCGATGTTGGACATTGGCGGAGATGGAACCTACGATTGGGAATCCCAAATTTTCCTCAACGAGTCATCCGTGGTCGCTTCTGACGATTCGCCAGTTGGCGATGTGGTCAAGAAAGCACCAACCCTCGTTGATGCTTTCAATTCCCATGTGCCTGAAAACGGCGACGGTTCAGTCACCATTCCCATCGGCGTAAAGGCAGCGAGTGCGGGACGCGTGAAGATATCGAACATCGACATCACCTATGCCATGCAGACTCGAGCTGTTGACGCCTCGTTCGAGGGAGGATTGGCGGCACCGGACGGAATTTACCGCAATTTCATCACGCGAGTGGCGCCGGGCGACGACGTCGACCGCGTGACCAAGGCGGTGATTTCCATCGACCACTCCTACGGGGACAATCCTACCTTCACGTGGGAACGGGGTGACAGTTGTTCGGTGAATTCCGACGCAGGCGGCATTGTTGTCTTCGATGTAGCCAACTGTACATCAACGGTGGATGCGAACGACGTTGTTTCCATCTGGATGCCCACGAAGGTGAACTGGAGTTGGAACGACGAAAGCAGCACTGAAGCCATCATTTCCGTGGAAGATGACCTCGGCCCGTCCGTGGACCGTTGGGAAACGTCCTCCATGGACCTCGTGGTCGAAAACGACATTCAGTTGGACGGCCTGCGTGTATGGGAAGAAACGGGGCGTCAGCTGTATCCCATGGATTGGGTTCGTGGAGGGTTTAACCTCAGTTTCAGCGGGTCCATGCATTTCCAAGATTCTCAATTGATGCCTCCAGCTGGTAGTTTTTCGCTTCGTATTCTCGGTCAAAACGTGACGTATGACGGCGACCCTCTGGGAGAACCGCAAATCCTCTACGAAGAAGTGAATCCAGCCTTTGGTGCCTACAACATGACGTTCACATCTCCCATTGAATCGGCTCCCGGCGGTATGATTTTCTATGTTCAAGCCGTTGATCTCGAGAACGGCTCGACCTTCACCAATCCCAACTACAACAGCATCCGATTGATTCTGGACGGAAACTCACCGCTTGTGCTCAGCGCCACCCCTCTCGACGGTTCTGAACGGCATGCTGGTGCTTCAGGTGTTGGCCAATCCGTCTCCATTGTCGTGCAAGACTCCGTTGACCCACCTCGCCAACTCAGTTTGCACTACTGGGTGGGATGCAAGGCCAGCGAAGCCATCGGATGCACCGATTACAACTTCGATGGGCTACCCAACGAAGACGAGTACGAACTCGTCACCCTCTCGTCACCCGAAACCCGGGCCGGGGGATTGAACATCTTCGAGGGACTGATCGACGACTCGATGCTCCTCCACAGACAGCGCGTCTCGTTTTACGTCTCGGGTGAGGACGAGCAGAACAACCAAATTGCCATGGGCATGGGACCCGTTTGTCCCCAATCCACCATCACCTGCGGCTACCGTCCCGGCGAAGTGGTGCCAGACTGGGATGCTGACCTTGTGACCTATCACATTCGTCAAGAGTTTGAACCAGAGGTCGATGTGGGCAATTCCTCTATCTTGGGTCACGATGACTACGAACCGCTCCACCCAGGCATCCCGTACACTGCACAAATCAAGTTGGTTGACATCAACGGATGGCAAGATATCCAGTATGTCCAAGTGGCCTTGGGTGGTGATTTCGAGGACGATGAATCCTCGATGTTCATCTCCCTTGCAGAAGGTCCGGATGGCCTACCCCAAGCGGTCATGACGTCCGGTTCGAATTACATCGCCGTGTCCAACCTCTACTCCACCGTCAGTTTGGAAGAAGGAAACGAATCTGTGGTCATCATCCAGGCCCGATTCCAACTCACGTGGATGTTCCCCGAGGTGTTTGATACCGATGGACTCAGTCATTTCATTCCACGTGTGAGGGTCACGGACATGCCCTGCAACGACAACGAAGTGACGCCTTGTTTCGTGGTCGAGGAAGGCATGGGTGACGATTGGTGGAGCCTTGACAACGATTTCCGATTCGATACCGAGGCTGGCCACATTCGAGCCATTGAGTTGAGAAACAGCGAGAATCACTACAATCCGGAAAATTACGAAACCATCATCGGTGCAGGCCAAGCCCTGCGTGTCTCAGGTCGTGTTCTCTTCTCCGAAGACGAAACACCTGCGCCGCCCGGTGCCTTTGATGTGGTGTTCGGTGACTTCGAAAACAATTGGCGAACCTCCACCCGCGCAGACGGCGAATTCAGTCTCGACCTTCTGGTGCCATCCGTTCGTTCCGGCCGACTCGACTTGCGCTTGAGCATGGATGACCTGCCTGGCCTTGCTTTCGACGAGACACCGTTCTCCCCTCGTGTCCGCCTTGCCGTCGACAGTGCTCGCCCGACCATTGACAGCATTTCGCTGAACGGGGTGCCCGTGAACTCTCCACTCTCCATCGGTCAAGCCAGCAATTTGGAAGTCATTCTCATCACCAACGATGAAAATGGATTCAACGTGAAAGAAGCCGCTGTTCTGCACTACCGTGTCAAAGCAGGTGAAGCAGAGATCTCCCGAGGCAGTGTGTTGCTTCCGGACATCACGCCGTTTGGCCAGCAGTATTTCTGGAGCGGTAACTTGGACCTCACCGATTCAGGGGCTACGACCCTCCTGCCCTCCTACACCGTTGATGTTTGGGTTTCTGGTTCTGACGAAGCGGGCAATCCGTACGACACCATCAAGAATTCAATGGGCGATCCCTTTGCATCTTGGCCGTTGGCCCTTCTTGGCCCCCGTGTAGACCTCCAACACGAATCCACCTCCTTGCAGTGGGACGTGCCAAGCCCGTACGAAGGCGACACGGCGACGATGGTGGTCAACACCGACAACCTGGGTGGTAACGGCTACGTTGAATTCGCCTTGCAGCAGCATGTTGACGGTGGCTTCTGGTCAACGGTCACGCTGACCGGCTTGGAAGCCACGACCGGTGGGACCTTGTCCGCATCACTTCCCGTCGTGGTCAATGCCAAGGCTGGCGACACGCTCGAGTACCGTGTCATCGTCTTGGTTGACGGTGTAGAGATGGACCGTCATACCGTTGACTCCCTCTTCATCAAAGAAGAAACGGTTCGTGACGGAGCTGCCCTTTCCCAGCAACTTTCGACCGATGTCTTCTCTGTGACGCTGTTCATCATCGCCCTTGCCTCGGTTTCGTTCGGCATGTATGCGCTGGTGTTGCGCCGTCGTATGCTTGCCCCCGAGACCGAAGAGGAAATGGCTGACCAAACGGCCGTCGTTGCTGATGAAATGGCGGCGACCAAAGCCGTTCCAGCCATTGCCAACCCTCCGGCTGGGCAGGTTCCGCCACCGCCAACCGCTGGCGTCCCGCCCCCTCCTGCTGCCGCTCAAGTTCCTCCGCCCCCCAAGGTGGTTCCAGGACCCGATCGTAGCGTGCCACCGCCCATTCCCCCCACCGGGTTGCCAGAAGGCTGGAGTGAGGAGCAATGGAGTTCCTACGGATGGCAATACATTGACGCCCTTGCCAAGAAGTGAGAGGTGCTCGGTTGACGGAGGAACCGGTTGACGGCATGGTCACGTTGCAGGAACGCACCGTGAATCTTGTCAATCAACTCAACATGCCGCTGGTGGAAGTTTCGTTGGTCATTCAACGGCATCTGAAGCAATTGATGGGCACCCTCAATCAGCACTTGACCGCAACAGGCGAGACCGTCAATGCGCGTGTTCACTCGCCGTGGCCACTCGATGTCGAATCATCCACATCGTCTGCATCGTTTCCTCTGGACAAGGTCATGGACATCGTTGACCAACAACGCATGGACATCCTTGACACCTTGGTTCGTGTGACCCTGATTGAAATCAACGCCTCCGTCGTCGACGCCATCCTCGCCTTGCGGGCGTGGGAGCATCTTGCTCGAACGCAACTTGCGAACGCTACCGGCCCGGGTCAATTGTTCTCACCTCTTGACATTCCTGATGATTGGTGACACGGCATTGAAAAACATCGCCGGACAGGGTTCCTCATGGCCAACCGACCGTTCCTCGCGATGACGTTGGTGGTTGTTCTGCTGGTTGGCCCCATGGCGGGCTGCATGGGTGAAGACGGCTTGGATATCCTCCCCGAACGAAAAGGTGTGCCGGGTGGCCTCACCTTGGCCTGCCTGCGAGGTGGGGAATACACCTCCATGATCATCGAAATCGACCATGCCCCAGGCTATCGACCCTATTCGAGCAGCACCGACCTGTTGGTTGAGCGACTCGAGCAGGTCTGCGAGAAACCTTCCGGAATCACCGTCAAATTCAACGAAGTCGAATTTGAGCATACGGGTGACTGGACGGCCGACGATGTTCGTGAAGAGGGCTGGAAACACAAAGATGCTTCACCGTTGACGGGCTCTACCCTGCGCTGGCAACTTATCTTCCCAGAGGGTGCTTACCACCAAGAGAGCGTTCTGGGTGTGGCGGTTGACGCCTCCACCGTTGCCATGTTCAGTGATTCAATCGATGAATCGGAGGGTTTCCTCGGTCGTCCCTCGGATGAAGATGTTGAAAACAGCGTGATGGTTCACGAAGTCGGCCATTTGCTTGGTTTGGTCAATTTGGTGTACACCTCACCGGTTGACCATGAAGACAGCGACCACCCCGGCCATTCAAGCAACGACGAATCCGTGATGTATTGGGCGATTGAATCGATGGACATAGCGAATTTCTTCTTCGGAAGTTTGCCGACGGAATTTGACCAGGACGACCTCTCGGATTTAGCCGGTTTGGCGAGTGGCGACATCGAAGTTCGGGATCAACTCTGGCCCTGACCCATGATGGCCACGGCATCGCGCCATGCGTCAAAGATGGACCAGAGGTACAATGCAATCCACAACACAATGGTCAAGGCCAACGGTATCTGAAGAAGGGTCCAGTCGACGGCTCGCTGGTGTTGTCGATTGAAATGTTGTCCCAGATACAGAAACGGAACCAGAGCGAGGATGGCGGCAAGCAAGGGGCGCATGGCGCCCCACGTACCGACGCCGAAGGTGATTTCACGCCAAATTTCCTTGACGATTCTCACCGGGAAGAGGCCCTTGTTTTCGGCCGATGAATCGGGGGCCAATTGAACCACCAATTCTTCTTCCATGAACAACGCTGCTCTTGCTTCTTTGTGAAGATGACGCTTCACAGCAAGGGTATGGATGAAAAACCCGGACCTGTTGTTTGCTCCATGGCTCGGGTTCGAAAGGTGCTGGTCACCGGTTTTGAGCCGTTTGGGGGTCACCCAGAAAACATCAGTCAGGATGTTGCTCAACGCTTCATGGCCGTGGAGACCGTTCAAGACCCTTGGACGGGTGAGGTTCTGCCGGTTGCCTGTGAAACAGCCATCCTCTCCGTCGACGCTGCGGGTTCAATGGACATCGCTGGGCGGCTTGAGGATGGCGAATCATGGGATGCCATCCTCCATCTCGGGTTGTGTGAGCGATGCGATGTGCCACGCATTGAACGGCTTGCGCGCGATGTGCTGGACATGCGCATTCCCGACAACGCAGGTCGGCAGGAACGACATGCCTCGCTGGACGGGGGTGGTGATCGTGGTTGTTGGGTTGACCCGACCATTTGGCCCGTCGAGGCTTTTCCATACCCGTTTGAACTGTCCACCAACGCAGGGGCGTATCTTTGCAATGAAACCTATTTCCGAACGCTTGCGGCTTTGGCTGCGACGCACCAAGGTTCTCCTTTGCCCCCAACCTGTTTGTTTGTTCATTTGCCGCACCACACCTCCATGGCCGTGGACGATGCGTTTGCGTTCTCCCTTCGGTGTCTGGCCTACCTCGTTCAACCGTTCCCGCCCAGCACCATCCACGTTGTCGCTGGCCATCTTGCCATGTCCAACAGCCAGCATGTCGTCACCCAGCGACCCGAGGGAGACGGTGATGAAGGACGCTGGGAATACCCCGGGGGAAAGTGCGAACAAGGCGAACATTGGAGGCAATCGCTCAGCCGCGAACTGAATGAGGAATTGAACCTCTCAGTCAAGCCACGCCACTTGCTGGGCACGTGGGTCCGAACCATCAAGTCAACCCATTATGCCGTCCATCTCGCACATTGCGAATGGGCGCAAGACCCTGAAACGATTCATCTTCGCGCCCATGCCGCCTACCAATTGGTGGACCCACACCATCCGCCCACCTTCCCTTGGGCAGGGCGAGACGGAGAATTATTTGCCCATATCAGCGAACTGAGTCACAACCAAGTCGATGCTTCGCCGTCCGGCTCCATGGCCAAATCATCGTTGATGGACCGTGGAACTTGACTTCTGCCGGGGTGCCATGTCGCCGCCTGCAACCATTCCTCCAACCCTTCGCCGCGAATGGACAATGAAACGATGCCACCCAGTGGCTCATCTCCGGGAATCGGAAACGAAATCTTCCCCGCTGCTGCTGCGAGTCGAGAAAGTGCAAACGTGGTGGTGCTTCCATTGAGGCCTGCCGACATGGCATCCAAAGCGGTGTCGAGAATGCGTTGCTCGTGGAGTTGATTGAGGAAGACGGCCAACGAGACACCTTCGAACGACCACACAACGTCAACGCCGCTTCCAAACGATGGCTCTTCGGGCATCGTGTCCACGCTGATGGTGGGGAACAAGGTGTTCAAGGCGGCTAACACCTTGGTGGGAGAATCTGCACCTCGGAGCTTGGTTTCCACCTTCACGGTCATGCCTTCACCCACACCGGTGAGTCTCAGGCGCTGTTCAACCATGGCTCGGGCAGAGGCTCTCCCCTCAAGAAGATACTCGCAGGGACCGTCACTGCCGAAGGGGTGAAAATACCGGCGAGGTACCGCACCGTATGGAAGAAGAGAACGGGCCGCGCCTCGCGACCGTTCTTCCTGTGTTCAACGAAGAGCTTCACATCCGAGGGTGCTTGGAATCCTTGCTTCATCAGACCGTCGATCCATCCATGCACATGATTCTCGTCCTCGACGGTGGTTCAACCGACGGGACATTGGACGTGGTGAACGATGTCATCGCCAACCACACCGGGTCTGCGTATCCTCGAGTCGAGGTGATGGACAATCCCGAACGAACCGTCGCACACGCTCGTAACTTGGCCCTCGCGCATCTTCCTGCCTCGGTTGAATGGCTTGTCGAGATGATTGGCCATGCCGTGGTCGATGAGCACCACCTCCAAGACCGACTTGATGCATGGCAGGCGTGTACGCAAGAGGTGCAAGGGCAACTGGCAGGCGTCGGTGTTCGGGTGGTTGCAATGGATGAACCGCAAGGGATGGTCGCTTCGTGGATTGACGGTGCGATTTCTTCGATCGTCGGTCAAAGTGGCGGACAATTTGCGTCCTTTTCCAAACCGTCTTCAACCAACGTACCGGCCTTTGTGATGCATGACCGGTCGGCGGTTGAGAGCGTGAATGGGTGGGACACGAGGTTCATCACCAGTCAAGACAGCGACCTTTCAATGCGGTTGTTGAACGCGGGTTTTTCGCTGTATCGACATCCAAGCCCCCGCGTACAAATGCACAAGCGAAGCACGCTGGGGCAGTGGTGGAAAATGGGGCACAGGTACGGGTTCTGGCGGACGAAGGTCTTGTTGCATCATCCACGAAGGGCCAAATGGCAGGAATTCTTACCGCTGTTTGGTCTGGGATTGACCGCCGGATTGGCAGCGATGGGCCATCCGTTCTGGCATCTCCCATTGGCAGCCTACCTCGTTGTGTTGGGGGTGTCGGGTCTGGTTCAAGTCATCAAACAACGAAGGTTCACCTGTGGGGTTGGGGTTCCGATTTGTCTGGTGATGCTTCACACGAGTTTTTCCATCGGTTTGCTTGATGGCTTGGTTCGAAAGGGGCGGCTGCCCAACGACCGGGCATGAGAACAAACACCCAATAGTATGATGAGTGAATTCTCCGACACAGGCGTGAAGAAGCATGGCGCAACAACGGCAATTGACTTCTCTGGGCGTCGGTGTTCTCCCGTTGTTGCTCATGGGTGTCACCCACCTTTCCTTGCCCCCGCTCCAGGCCATGTTTGAGGTGGAACCTCGCCTGATGTATGCGTGGTATGCCGTAGCGTTGTTGCTCGGGGCCGTGCTTCTACGCCGCTCGCGTGTCGTCAAGGACCATGAATACAACCGCGTGAAGGCGATGAAGAAAGTACGCCACGTCTACGAGGCTGAGGAGCGAGGTGTGTGGCAAACCGATGCGCATCTTGACGGGACCATGGACGCCACCACTCAGGCTGGCCTGGGCAGAACCGTTGCTGAATTCTCGGGAGAGGGTCCAGAGATGCAGGTTGGTGACGATGAGAAAGTTGAGGTCGAAATGTTGTCCGAAGCGACCCATGTCATCAAGGCCAATGCCCGTGTCACGGGAACGGCATCGTTGGATGAAGAAGCCATCACCGGGACGGTTGGTGCATACCGGCGTGCTGGCCCCATGGATCGCATTCTTGACACCGTGTTTGGTTTGTTTGGCATCGACAGTCGAGAGGAACGTGAACAACGTCGCCAAGCACGATTGCGGCAAGCGGCCGTTGATGCTCCCGTGATTGCCCAACGACCTGTCGCTCCGTTGAGGCTGAACAAAACCGAGGATGAATCGGAGGTCAACATGACGTCCATGAGCGATTCCGGCGGTGTCGAGACCGTCATCTCCTCTTCGGGGCTTGAGAAAGACGTTCCCACACTTTCCGCCGCCACCTCCATCCCTGAACCAAAGGAATCGTTGGAGAGCATGGCGATGATGGGTCAAGCCCCTTCAGCGTCGTCGGCCTTTGCCACTGCAGGCCCATCGTGCCGAGGCTGTGGGGCGCCTGTAGCCGTTCAAGAACGGTTCTGTCCACACTGCGGCCTTGACCTTTGAGCCGAGGCGTGAGGTTGAAAGCGGGCCCCACATCGTCCATCACGGGGGGCGACAGGTTGACCGACAAACGAGACTACTACGAAGTCTTGGATGTCGACAAGAACGCCTCCTCAAGCGATTTGAAAAACGCATTTCGTCGTTTGGCACGAAAATACCATCCTGACCGCAGCACGGAGCCCGATGCTGAAGACCGGTTCAAGGAACTTCAAGAAGCGTATGCGGTGCTTTCAGATGACCAAAAGCGAGCGCATTACGACCGCTATGGTCATGATGGCCCCCAAGGAAATCCATTTGGAGGCTTTGGAGGTGGATTCAACATCAACTTTGATGACATTCTCGGCGGTGATTTCTTTTCCACGCTGTTTGGAGGTGGTTCTCGTCGACGACGCAGCCGTCAAGGCGGTGACATTCTTTTGCGTCATTCCATCAACCTCGAAGATGTCTTGAACGGAACAGAGCAAGAAGTGGTTCTCGATTTGCCAGAACCCTGCTCTTCCTGTGAGGGGACGGGGGCCGAAGGAGGTGATCTTGTTCCTTGTCAGCGATGCAGTGGTTCGGGTCAGCTCCGTGTACGTCAGCAAGTGGGTCCGTTCATCCAAGAATCGGTTCAACCCTGTGATGCCTGCATCGGTAGAGGCAGGGTGGCGGACCGACCGTGTGTTGATTGCAGCGGCCGGGGAACCGAACTGAAGGCCAACACGTTGAGGTTCCATGTGCCTGAGGGGGCAGAATCAGGAACCCGTCTTCGGATGCGTGGCAAAGGGGAACCTGCCCCACAGGGCATGGGTGAGCCCGGTGACTTGTTGATCGAATTGGAAGTTGAGGCCCATCCCTGGTTTGAACGGAGCGGTTCCGATTTGATCATGTCCCTCCCCCTCGGCTACGGTCAGCTGTTGCTCGGGACGAGCGTTACGTTGGACCACATCGATGGAAAGCCACTCGTCATCAACATCCCAGCCCATTCCAACTCGGGTGAGACGATTGAAGTCAAGAAACGAGGCTTGCCCCGCCAGCGTGGAAGTGGTCGAGGCGACGTGGTGGTGCTGCTCAAGTTGCACATGCCACGCAAGGTCAGCAAAGCCACCAAGAAAACGCTCCAGGGCATCACGGACGACCTCTCGCCCGCTGATTTGATGGACAGCATCCTCGACGATGCCAAAGAGCGTCGTTCATCCTGAACCGCTGTCTCATCGTTGAATGGCGACCGGTATGCGAGCAGCAAAGGGCGTGTTGCTCACACGACCGTTGAGTTCAACATCCACATGAGGGGCATCTCCAAGCAATTCAACCATCAGGTAAACCCTGTGGCCTTCGTTCATTTCATCCAAGAAGACTTCTTCACCTTGGAAGAGGAAACGCGGTTCCACGTGAACGACTTCAAAGGCCCCATCGTTGGGTGCATCAAATCGAAGGGCAGCAAGATCCCATGTGCCACGAAGCACATGAACGCCCACGACCAAGGGCCACGCCCCTTCGTGCTGTGCTAAGCGTTGGTCGACGGTCCACACCGCCATGGCCAAATCATCGGTTCGGTGTTCGGTTCGCTGCGCCCCCCAAGCATCCATCCCGTCCTGCCAGTCGAGTTGAGCAACCGCCTGTAACGCCTTGGTCATGTCTTGGCGCGCTTCAACCGCATTGCTTTCTCCACTGTCAAGGCGAGCAACATACCAGGCCAAGCGCTGTTTCATGCTGGCGACTTCTTTCGCAAATTGTCGAGTGCGTCGAACGTTGACCAGCAGGTACAACGCCGGAGCGAGGAACAAGAGCCCCATGAACCAGCGAGCCACCGTTCCCCAGTACACCGCTTCCTCGCTTGGGGGGTACCACGGTTCTTCACCCTCATCGATGAGGGAGTAGGATGCTTGGACAATGTAGGTTCGGTCCTCCACATGTTCCCCCCAAAGATGCGGAGTGGCCTCACTGGCATTTTGGTAGCGAATTTGGAAAAAGTGGGTTCCACGTCCAACCTGTAACCCGATGCTCAATTCGCCGGAAACAGGACGCGTGATGTCGGTGGCCAACACCTCGCTGGTTCCCTGATCGATATCCCAGAGTTGGAGTTCCAGCCCCTGTACGTCCCCGTCAAGGGCAAACTGGACGAAATGAATCGAATCCTCCCATCCATCGACTTCCAATCGGTAGGTGTCGCTTGTATCGTGAACAGCAAGGGTGAAACGACCGGCTGTGTCCGAGGTGAGGTTGATCACGGGCCAAGATTGGTTGTCCTCTTGCAGGGTCGTCGGACGATAGGAAGGGGCTTCAAGTCCGCTCATATCAGCAAAGCTGAGCGTCAGAAGTTCAACGGAGAACACGGAGGTGTCCAGCACGTGGATCTGCCCTGCAGTGGTCCCCGGATAGGGGTAGACATGAACAGAGTCGCCTTTTTCCAGGGCAGTGGGCGTGCCCCTGACCCACGACCCACCGAGGAATTGGTCCACTTGAACGGTCGTTGCTCCGAGACGAGCGTGGAGGTGCACCATGTCGACATCGTTCCAATCCATCGTAGCGGTCAGCGACTGGTGTCCGAGAAGTTCAACGCCTTGGGTGAGATTCTCTCCGATGAGTGATTGTTGGAGGGTTTGTGAATAGCCCATTACATGCGCTGCCCACGCAACATCGGAACTGTTGGAAGACAATCGAGCGATGAATCGACCGTCCTCCTCCGCCGTCCACCAGGTAGATTTCGGTGGTTCACCCGAGAGTTCACTGAACGCTTCCGATACGTGGTGGTGTTGTGGAAGAAGCACTTCTTCGGTCGATGTTTGGTGGTAAAATTCAACGTTGATTTCGTGGGTCGTGGCCAACCATTGCCATTCGACGGTATCGCCTTCGAGCACGTCGAAAACGACGTATTCATCGTTGGATGTCTCCAACAATCCGGACAGCAAATACTGTTGGTCGTCATGCGGCTGAATCCTCGCAGCTAACGTACCGGCATCGGTGTTGATACAGTCGGTGATGGGTGAACAGAAGGAGAGGTCGGTGGCAGCGAAGCCTTCCCCGGGCGCTGGCCTGAGTGTAGGATGGTCGAGCGTCAGATCGGTCACAATCATCACGGAGACCGTCTCTTCGGCATCGGTGCTGAAATGAAGGGTCGCTGTTGAGGTTGCTGAGGCGTGAATACGCAGGGTTTGCCCTTGGTGTTGAAAGATGTCGAGGTCGGTACCGTTGACATCAACCTGACACGCGCTGCACGACCAGGCCACCAGTGCGTGACTGGAATCGGCGAGGTCAACCTGCAGGCTGTGGCTTGCTTCCGGAGCAACGGCGAAGGTCGTGATGCGGTGAGTGTCTGTGTCGGCCGCTTCTGCCTGCACCTGAGGCAACGGGACGGTCATCACCATCAAGGCGACAACCAGGCCAACGACCGTTGCAGGTTGGGCGCGCCATCCCATGGCTTGGGGAGGGAGCGGAGTCTTTCAAATCCACCCTCGTTCGGCGTTCAAACCTTTCAAGAAGCGGAGGCAACAGCCGCCACCATGGCCGGTGTTCTCGCAAGGACGGTTCTTCACCGGCAGCGCTATGCCCGTGTGTGGGGTCTCGGTGACCGAAAAGCCCCCAGTGCGCAAACGCCGGGGGTTGTGCTCATGGAAGACGACCTTGCACTTCCCGTCGAATACGCTCCGTTTCAAGCCGCCACCACTGCTTCTCTTCCAGCCACGCTCAGTCTCACTTCGCGAGCAGCCTTCCAACCTCCCGAATTCGTGACCAACGGCCCCAACTACCAGGTGGAGTTGGGTCATGTGCTACCCCCTTCACTTGATGACGCCAACGCGGGAGAACAACAGGGGACTTCGGCTCTCTTGCCCGTCTCTTGGCAGCGGATGCATCACGATGCTGAATTGATGGACGAATCTCTCCAGCCAGAAATCGTCGTGCTCACCGATGCTGTGCAACTCGCCAGCCAACCAGGAAAGTTGCCGCGTGCTCTTCTCACGCTCAAACATCGGTTTCCCGGGGCCTTGTTGTGGACGCCAGGTCTGGGCGGTCCGGACAACGTCGGTGCGCTTGCCTTGATGGGGGTTGACCTGATTGACCTTGCACGATGCAGGGAGGCTTCGTCCAGCGGTGTTTTGTTGACGCAGCAAGGTCCCCGTGCGGCCTTGGCTCACGAATCCACCAGCGTTGAATCACAGGTGTACCATCTGATCAAAGCCCTTGACGAAGCACGAGCAGCCATCGCTCAGAACACCATTGAATCGCTTGCCTTCCGTTCGTCTTTTTCCAGCCCTCGACTCGTTGAACACCTGCGTCATCACCAACAGATGATGAGGGATAGTCAAGGCCTGCTGTCCTCCCATGTGTCGGCTGACACGGTGTTCGAATGTTATGCACCTCAACGCCTCAATGACCCGCTGGTAGAGGATTGGGAGCGTTTCATGACGCAGGACTACGTCGCCCCACAACCCGTTCGTTCGGTCATGGTGCTGTTGCCCTGCTCGGCGCGAAAGCCCTACAGACTTTCCAAATCGCACAGCCAGTTCCTCAACGCCATGGGCTCTACCGCTTGCCACGAGGTGATGATGACATCGCCACTCGGTCTTGTTCCAAGGGACTTGGAAGACGTTTGGCCGGCTGCCCATTACGACGTGCCCGTCACAGGAGATTGGAACGAAGAGGAACTCAAACGCGTTCGACGCATGCTGACATCGTTGGTTGAACGCACAGGATATCAGCGAATCATCAATCACACCAAACTGGACCTGTCGTTCCTCGGCGTTGAGGTGGTGGACACCCGTCACGGTGATGGAGCAACACACCACGATTCGCTGCAACGGTTGAAGGGAGCCGTTGGTGATGCCGTGAAGGCGTTTGGCCTGCGGAACCAAAAAAACAATCTTCGCTTGTTGGAACACTTCAAGAGCATCGCCCGAAAATCCACCGGAACCGATGCCTGGTTGGAGAAGTTGGTTGTCAAAGGCAAGCTTCCTCGGTGGCGACTGGAAGAAAACGGGGTTCAAATGGCGGTATGGTCCATCGATCGCAACGGTTTTTCGTTTTCCAAAGCGTCCATTGACCTGTTGCACGAGCATCAGGCGTTGAGTGAAATTCATCTCCACAGCGACGTGGATTGGAAAGGAGATGTGTTTGCTCAACACGTCGCTACGGCCGACCCACGAATCAGAGCGGGCGATGATGTCCGGGTGATCCAAAACGGGGCATGCATCGGGCTCGCTCGGGCTGTCGCTCCTGGGTGGGAATGGAATGGCACGCCGGGGACGCTGGCAAAATCCCATCAGCGCAAGAAACAGAAGTGAACAAGGCCTTCGGCGTGGCTTGCGGAGTGGTTAAGAAGGGGAGATAAGTCGGAAGGCCGCTTGGTGGTGTGAATATGGCACGTATGTACAAGTCCCGACGAGGTCAAAGCGGCTCTTCTCGCCCGAATGTAAGCGAGGCTCCCGAGTGGTCCAACACCGACAAGGAGGCCATTGTGGGCATCATTTTGGACCTCGCCAAAGCCGGACACTCCTCCGCAGAAATTGGAACGGTGCTTCGAGACAAGCATGCCGTGCCAAATGCCCGACTCGTGCTCGGCAAGCGTATCTCGCAGGTATTGTCGGAGAACGAGATGACCGGTTCGTATCCTGAAGACATGATGAACCTCATGCGACAAGCCGTCGGCATCATCAATCACCTTGGCTCCGGAAACCACAAAGATTTGCACAACAAGCGCGCCTTGGAAATCACGGAAGCCAAAATTCGCAAACTCGCCAACTACTACAAGGGTGAGAAGCGCCTTCCTGCTGACTGGCGCTACAAGCGAGACGAACTCCGCCTGATGGTTGAGTGAACCCGCTCGTTGCCCGAGGACACCTTCTTGAGGTGGCCCATGTTGCCAACAACGGTCTGCCATGCGTGAACTGTTGACAACACCCCTCTTTGAACCGGTTTCGGGGTTGCTGAACCAGCATTTGACCCGTATTCAAGAAGCCGATATGGTACATCTGAGCGCTCCAGCCACCTTGGAAGGCGTGCTCGCTTTGGGCCAACTCGAAGCAGCGTGTTTGGACAGCAAGATTCGATACAGCCGGCGATTGACCCCGGCCCGTCACCATGTTCCTCGTGATGCAACAGCCGTGCCCGAGCCGGCCGAACAAGGTCTCACCGTTTTCTGCAACGTGGAAGAAGAGACTTGGCAGGCTGCCGATGTGACTCACAATGGGTTGCTGAACCTCGTTCCTGTCCAAACCCACGTGGTGCTCGGCGCACAACATCGACGTCATACCGGTGCCCTCGATCCTGTTGTTCAAGCCGCTGCTCTCGCCGCCCACCTCTCGCCGAACGGGCCACGAGTTCGAAGCCTACGTCCGTTTCTTGCTCTCGGGTTGTGGTTACGTGGGGCCCTCGACACAACTTACGACCCCATCCATACGGCGCTCATCGCCCACCTTCAGGACGAAGGAAGTGTTCGCACCTTGCCACTTCCCGAAATTCAGGCACCGGTCATTGAAATGATGCCGGGTCTGTCTGCCCGCCAACTGGCAAGGCTCACCAAGGCTTGGCCTTCTATGGATGTCGATCAGCGAACGCTGGCGTTGAGCGAGCTCGCCCTGCCCTGCTTGGCCCACGCCCAGCTCTCCACGCCTCGCCTCGAGGAATTGCTCTGGCACCGTTTGGTGGTTCGTGACCAATCGCTGGACTTGGTCAGCCAAGCGCATCTTGCGCATCGGTCTTGGCCGACGGATGCCGATGCCGCACGGGTCCATGCCTCAAAGCTCCTCGACCAGTGGTTAACATCCGGGCATCTCGCACTGAATGAGTAAGCGACGGATTGAAGCCTGTGAGTGCACTGGGCGTGGCATGGCGATTGAACGATTGTTGACGGGAAGCATCCAAAATCAACTCCAAGAGTTGATGTCAACCGAGGACTTGGTGATTGAAGCCTTCCGAGATTTGGTCAAGGACGAACTCAAGGCTCACATTCGTGCCAAAGTTGACGAAGATCCCGAACTCAAGGCCGAAATCAAGGAAGCTGTGGCCTACTATTTCCATTCAAAAGCACGAAGCATCTATGCGGAATTGAAGGCCACTCGGGCCGCAACTCGCCTTGGACTTCGTTTGCTCCCCGACGAGTTGCAAGGTGAGGTTGGCGAAGCCTTGGTGACGCTGTTCGAGAAGGAACTCGGAGCCCTGCTTGAGAAGGCACTTTGAGCCGATTTCTCCGCAGTCAAGAGTTCATGTTATGAGGCATGGGCGCTTGGCAGGGGCGAGAACTGATGCGTCAAGCCTTGCTTCTGAGTTTTCTTCTTGTAGCCGTTACCCTGTCTCCGGTGCTTGAACCCGTGCAGGCAGCAGGCTCGGACGACCTTGTGGTCTGTTGTGACGCTAGCCCGGTCGAGTTGTATCTCCTTGGCAGCGACAGCAACAAGAAACTCACGCCCTTCGCATCGGAACTCGGCGATGAGCCGCAACGAGTCTCTCTCGAGACCTCCATCTCATCCCAAGAGAGCATCGGCCGTTGGGTCCTCCCCGACACCTGGGGGGGCGACATCCCTGAATCAACGTGGACCTTCTCGTTGAACTACGAAGTTTCCAACGCCGCTGGTGTTCAAATCAACGCCACTGCCACGGTGAACATCGGCTCCAAAAGTTTCTCCGCCCAAACGGACCCGGGTTCGTTCCTTGCCCAAGGAACCGGCTCCATGACCTTTGAAATTGAAGTGGAAGCCATGACCACATCGGGTTCATCGAACATTGAACTTGAAATGACGGCTCAAGCCGTTGTCTTCAGTGTCCCTGGTGCCGATGCAAAACTCGAATTTCTCTGGGGAAGCGAAGACGATGCATCCTCTCTGGAAGCAACGATTCCTGTGATGGACATCCTGATGGTTGAACCCGAGGTGGAAGGCTCCGACGTGTACCTTGCCGTTCGTTTGGATTCCCCGTGGGGCCTGTCAACCCTTGCGATGGCCGAGTCCATCAGTCTCAAAGTCAACGGGAGAGAGGTGACCGGCGATCCCATCGAAACGGCGTCCGGTGATATGGTTCGAGTCACATGGACATGGTCCGAGGCTGCCGGTGGTGTTGAAGTCATCAACGTCGAAATTGACTTGGTGTTCCAGCAAGGAAAACCCTCGCTGAAGGGCTCTGCGACCTTTGAAATTGAGACCTTTGATTCAGGTGGCGGCACCGGAACCTACTATCCACCTGACGAACCTCTTCGCACCGACGGTGACGGGAGTGGCTTGGTGCTTGACATTGACATCAACTTGAAGCATGACAGCAACGGGTTGTTGCTCGAGCGAGTGACCACGATGGAAATTGGCGATGAACTGGCGTTTTGGATGCGTTGGGGCATGGACCACATTGGGGACGATAACCCCGCTTTGTCCTCGATGCTGCGTGCCTTTTCAGCGGGTGCCGTGACGGACGAAGACCGTGTGAGCCGCTTCGTTGAGGATGTGGAACTCGCAGAATTTGAACGGCAATTGGTCACCCTTGGGCCGATGTACATGAACGCAGGCCTCGGCCTTGACACCGAAGAGTTGCTCGGTGATTTCCGGTCGTTCAACGAACTCAAGGTTGAGGTGGATTTGAACGGAAAAAACGCGGTGATCAACCATCCCGTGACGTTGCGTTTTTCCACCACACAACTGATTGCTGACGGTGAGCGCTTTGACCTTCTTCGCAATTTTGTCGTCGTCCAACCCGCCCCGCTCTGGAGCGACATGACGATTGAACTCACCGCTCGCTCGAGTTCCCTTACGGCATTGAGCAGCAGCATTCTTCGAGAATCCGATGCGTTTGATTTCTCCGTTTCTCGTTTGCCCTGGGGCGATTCGATTCGACTAAGCGGAACGGACATTGACCAAAACGAGAAATTCACGCTGGCCACCTTGCCAACCACTTCGCTGGTGTATGCCCCGTTGTCCTTGACTGCTCTCACCCTCGTTGGTCTGATTGGAGCCTTTGTGATTGGTTTGAACTTGACCAAAGAACGTCGTCGGACTTCTCTCTATGTTGAACTGGTCTTGGTCCCGGTGGTGCTGCTCATCACCGTGCTCGGCTATCCACCTCTGTTCATCGGCATCGCGCTTGGTGCAACGGCGATGATTTGGTGGGTCACCGGTGTTGCGAGCCCTCGATTGGTGGGAGCGGCCCAACGTCGTACCTCAACCGTACCGACCATCCCATGCCCTGCTTGCCAAACACCCAACGCCGTCACGACGACTGAGCGACCCCATCGATTCAATTGCAAAGGATGTCAGCGAGTGATCAAATTGGTTGCCTGATCAGAGGTTCAAGTCTTTCAAATTCTTGACCAGCGTAACGGCTTCCTGATAGTCGCTGGGGGAGAAGTAACCCACAAATTCATCCTCGTCGTTCACCGCCACAACGGCTTGTGGGCTGCGAAGTTGGATATCGCTGAGGACGCTTTTCAAGTCATCACTCAACTGCACTTTCATGAAATCCATTTCCATGTGTTCATGGCATTGGTCCTTCGAAGCATCCACACCTTCGCTCAGGGCTTTCACCATTTGGCGCTGGCCGAGGACACCTTTGACGCCGTTGTTGTCGTCCAGGACGACCAAAATGCCTCCGGGGACGCTCAACAAACGCTTGGCTGCTTCCTGAAGTGTATCGCTGCTGCCAACGGTCATGTGTTCATCGTCAAGGGTGAGGTCGTTCACGGTTTTGCCCATGAATCAACCACATCGGTTGGACCCTTTGTAACTTGCCGCTTAGGGTTCTTGCCCTTCCTCATGACACAAAATCAACGTGTCCTCGGAGAGAAGAAGTGCATAACCGACGCGTTCCAGTTGAACAATGGTGCCTGCGGGATAGCGATGCTGTTCAAGTTGCCCTGTGATGTGAACCTTCTGATCGTTTTTGGTTTCAATCAAGGTTGCTTCCTTGGCGTGTTGGACGGGGAGCCAATGCACGACCGGTCGGTTGTCTTGGCGGTCGATCGATTCAATCTCCGCAATTTGGTCGTGCAGCGCCACGTCCGCGAATTCTTTGAGTCGGATGTCCATTTTTTCCAAATCTTCGCCTTCCAACCAGATGCTGCCCTTCAACGACCACGCACGTTTTCCCATGGAGGCGTCATTAGGGTGAACATCCAACTCGATGGCGGAGGGGTGTTCCCCTTCCAACTCGTATGCGATGGGATGGCGGACAAAGGACAAGCGAGGTGCAGTGGCGTCAATCGCCTTGGTGTTATGGGAGTAGAGCGTGGCAAGCGGCACCGAGATGTCCTTTTGCGTGATGCCCAATTCCAACCAAAAACTGCGCAGGGCCTCGGCTTGAATCCCGCGTTTCCTCAAACCGTCCAAGGTTGGTAATCGGGGGTCTCCCCAGCCATCATATCGCCCCTCTTCGATGTCTGCACGCATTTGAGAGGTGGAAAAACCACCCCATTCGTGGACTTTGACCCGACCCCAGTACAACGTTTCGGGATACGTCCACCCAAAATGTTCGTAGAGGAGGGTTTGTTTTCTCGTTGAATCCATCAAATCCTTGCCGCGTATGATGTGCGTGACTCCCTGCAGGTGATCTTCGACGGCGCTCTGAAAGTCCAATAACGGCCAAACAACGTACTTGGAACCAATTTCCGGCCGCGGGTGAGGGTGCGCTTTGGTGTCTTGAATGCGCAAGGCCGGCCAGTCTCGCAAGGCTGGATTCTTCAACGTCATGTCGGTTTTCACCCGGACAACAGCGTCACCCGGCTTGTATTTTCCTTTCAACATCATCGACCAGAGCGTGGTGTTGTCCTCAACGGATTGGTCTCGACAGGGGCAGTTGGTCTTGGCAATTCGGTGCTCTTTGAAAGCGTCAGCAGAACATCGACAGACATAGCCGTGACCTTCGTTTAGCATCGTTGTGGCGTGTTCGTAGTACACCTCCATCCGGTCAGAGGCAAGAATCACCCTGTCAGGGGCCCGCCCCGTGAGCCATTCGGTTTCTTCTTGAATACGGGCGTAGGCTTCAAGCATCGGCGGCTTGACTTTGGTATCGGTATCATCGAAACGAAGGATGAATTCACCTTCGTACATCTCTCTGTAGGTGTTGTTGATGACCAGTCCACGAGCATGGCCAAACGACAACGGCCCGTTGGGGTTGGGTGCAAATCTCAACACAACCTTGCCTTTGGTCGCCTTTTCAAGGTCAGGTAATCCATCCCGTCGGGCTTTTGTTTCTCGCTTTTCAAGCAGGTGAGGTGCTTCTTTTTCGAGAATGGAACGAACCGAATCAAGGCCTTGGCCCGAGGCCAATTCGTTGGCGTTCATGACCTCGCTGGCAACGATGCTTGTGACGGCCTTTCCGTGCTGTTTGAGGTCCTCTCGCATGGCCATGATGCGACCAATGACCGAACCAGCGGCTGCTTTTCCTTCGTACTCCAAGGCGTTTTGCAACGCGACATGACGAATCATGGCTAGGGTCTCCTCGTCCGGATTCCACGTCATGGTCTTCACCCGTGCGTCATCTCGCTCCTTCAAGAAATGCGCGGACCTTCTTCACGAAACAGGGTCTGTTGAACGGTGCGCTGTTGGCCTCGAACGGGTACATCCCCTTCCCTGTGTTCTGACCAAAACCGTTGAACAGTAGCCCATCCCCAGCGAACATCCGGATCGATGCCCTCTTGGGGGCAGAGCGTGTTCAATGCTTGCTGAGTTGCAGGGTCGCTGGGGTAACCGGATCCCAATGGGACCCGGTAACGTTGCTGAATAGCACCCATTTCTCGTTCTCGTTGTTCCTTTGCAAGGATGCTCGCCATGGCGACAACCGGGTGGTTTTGGTCAGCTTTGTGCTCGGATACCATGGTGCTTGATGGCCAAGGCCAACCCACCAATCCCTCGGTGATGCGACGGGTGAATCGTTCTGCGTTCACGTCACAAGCGTCGGCGACGATGTCAACCTGCTGGTGCGTGGGCAACGCTTCGAGAGCCTCTCGAAAACCAAGCACCTCCAGCATGTTCAGCCCTTCGTTTTGGAGGGCGATGTCGATGCGCTCAGCATGATAGGTGACCGTGCAGCCAAACCAACCTCGGGATTGTTGCTGTTCAGTAAACCAATCCTCCAGGGCCTTTCGCTTCTTTGGACTCAAATCCTTGGAGTCGCGAACTCCCTGTTCGGCCAAGAGATGAACGTCGGTTGCGGGAACAGAACACACACCGAACACCAGAGGGCCCAGAACGGGCCCTCGTCCGGCTTCGTCCAGTCCAACAAGGTGGTTCATGCTTCAAAACTCCAAGTCGTCATCCGGTCCATCCACAGGTGTGTCCTTGTTCAGGTCCTCGGCAATGGGTGAAGTTTCGGAGAGAACGGTGGCTGCCTGAGTTCCGTTCACGTTCATGTTCTCTGGCCGAATTGATGCCAGCAATTCATCCGCTTTGGTTCGACTGATGTCTTCTGTTCGTTTGTCGATGACCAGATTGGCAGCATCCACGAGCGTGGTTTCAATGGGTGTGCTGGGAACGGAAGCCTCGCCGTGCGTGTGTCTGAACATGGCTTCGTAGGTCTCCCTCGGTACAGGTTCGAGCGGTGCTTGAACAGGCGCAGGCGTTTCCGGCTCGGGGTCTTTCTGGTATTGTTGGAGCCAATCATCAGCGGAGGCTTGTTCTTGGTAGGGCATGACATGTTCTGTTTCCAGACGCCTCTCCCGGTCAATCACCGCCTTGTAAATGATGACACCGGCAACCAGGATGGCGAAGAGTACACCTGACCATGCTTTGAGGTAGAGAACTGCAGTGCTGGCAAGTCCGCCCCAATCAATCCCCTCATCGACGACTTCTTGTGGCTGCCACTGTTTCCCCAGATAATCGCCGGTTGAGGTGTAAACAAAGGGTGTTTCCGGGGCCAATCGTGACCGGATGGTGGTGTTGATGTACACCGTGCCGTTGTTCGTTTGGTCCATTGGCAGTTGAACCCATGCTCGGATGGTGAAATTGGAATTCAAAGGAATTTCGTTGATTTCGAACGAACGAGGAAATTCTACCCCTTCTTCGACCACGGCTTCTTCCGGAGGGATGAAGCCCATGTCGACCACATGGCTTGATTGCAACTGAACGATCAATCCGTCCACGGCATTTCCATCGTTGCGAACCTCCATCGCAAAGGTCATTCGGCCACGAGCGTTTACTTGCTCCTCAACGTTTCGAAACGTCCATTTGATTTCGGGTGCGACTTTGAGCGGAATGGTGACGGCCGCCATGACCTCGCCGGTGTCACCAAGCACTTCGATGGTGGCGTTTCCAAGCAAGAACGCCACGGCGTTCGCATCCGCTTGAATCTCGAGGAAAGGAAACGACTTCGCTTGATTTGCCTGAACCAGCAGCGCTTGACCCGGAATGACGACGTCAAAACCATCGGTGATTTCTCCGAGTCGCAGTACATAGGTGTCGTAGGCATTTCCGGTGTTCCTAACGGTCAGGGATGCCTCACAGGTTTGGTTGGGGAAGATGCTTTGACACCCTTCTTGCGAGTAGGTGAGTTCAGCCGAGGCAATTCGTTCAATGCGAGCCATCACGTCCGTGGTCTTGACCGCCGCCGCACTGCCCGATGGAAACACAAACAGGCGAACATAGAGTTCCCCCGAGAATTGGTTGGGTGATTGGAACCCGATTTCAATGGTTCGAGATTCGTTGGGTTGCAGCGTGACATCTTCCAAACCACCAAACAACGCAACCACCCACCCGCTGCTGTTGAAACGGTCAGCGGGTGGTGAGTTTTCTGCTGGTTCCCCGTTTCCGTCAAGGGCTTGGAGCGTGATGTTGAGCGTGTTGGGTGAATTCCCGACATTGCGCACGACAGCAGAAAGGCGGCCGTCCTGATTTGGCGCCACCACCAGTTCAGTCTCTACATCGTCAATGCTCGCGTTTCTTTTTTCGTTCATCAACAGGTCTACGTTCCATTGGGTGCTACGTTTATCCAAACCGGAAACGGCGGAGAGAACGAAGCGTGGTCCGGTGTTAACAAGAGGGGCGCCATTTTCAACAGCAGGGACGTCCACCCAGAAGTAGACGTAGATCAGTTGGCCTGGATTGATGATGGAATAGGACGTCTCACCGCTCGTGTACGGCATGTTCCAACCCCATGACCACCCAGATGCAGAGTAGAGTGAAAACGTAACGTTGTCTGCGTAGCTCCCGTTGTTTGAGATGTTCACGGCGACCGCTGTCCGTATTTTTTCATCCACGGTGAGTGTCGAAAAATCATCCACCCCAAAATTGATGTTTGACCACTGAGCGATCATGACGTTCATCTCAACGGTTTGGTTGACGGTTTCGTCGAGGTCCGAGGTCACCATGAACGACACGGTGACGTTTTGGTAACTGGCCGACGCATTGGCTTTGATGTTGAATGCCATCTGGCGCAGATGATTGGGAACCAGCAGTTCGGTCAGGGGCAAGCCCAGCACTTCAACCATGGACGGGACAGAAAGGGGTGTGATGGTGAGCGCTTGGTTTTCGCTGGCCTTGTTGTGCACGGTGATGTAGGTGCTGACGGTCTCGTTTGGATGTACAACGACCTCAGAAGGGGCGACCACGGCAAACAATTCCCCTTCTCGACTGGACACCTGGGCGGTTGCATCCGCAAAGGGCATGCCGTAGGGTGCGATGAACAGGAGCAAGAGGAGTGCCCACCGCATGACATTGGCTGTTCTTCGCCCTCTATGAATGGCACCCATCCTTGAACACCAGCAGAACGCAGGTTTCTTGAACAGGATTCCACTCGGGAACTCATGGCTCCTCTTTGGCCGTTCAAGAAGAAAGAAGCTGTGGCTGTCCTCGACGAAGAGCCCCCTGCGCCTTTGGTTTACAAACGCGGCGAAGACCCAAACGCTCGACCAGAGGTCACCTCGGACCAAGCAGCCTACAAAGACGCCCTTGCTTTGTTCGGAGGTGGCTCTCAAACCGTTGAGGCTGCCAGCGACCAGTCCACTCTTTACGACGGTGTGACGGCTGAATCGGCTGCCGTTCCAGAGGCTTCAACTCCTGAATCCGAAGAACCCGCAACGCCAACAATGGACGATGCCCCCTCGTTCACGTGGGTTCACCACACGGACGGTTACCACTACAAACAGAACGCCGACGGTTCCTTTGAGCCAACGCCCCACGTTCGTCGTGCAGACGGAACCTACGCACCATACTCTTGATCAAACAAGGTTCGAAGCGGCTCAATGAGTCCTCGGTGGTTGGTGGTTGGGCGATTGACGTCACGTGACACGGGATGGCGATCGATGCGAAAAGAGGATTCAAGTTCTGGAAGTTCCCCCTCGTTCAACCATGAATCCAGGTTGTTCTCTGTAAGGAGAACCGGCATTCGGTGGTGCACCTCGCGGCAATCTTCGTTGGCTTCTTGGGTTAGCATGACACAGGATTCAAGATAAGCTCCGTCGTTTTGCCACCGGTCCCAAATCACGGGAAACAAGCACATGCTTCCGTCCATCGGATAGTGATACCATGGAACTTTTCCGTTTGGCGTGGTCATCCACTCGTACCAGCCATCGGCGGGGAGCACCCCTCTGCGTCGTTGGAACGATGTGCGAAACATTGGCTTTGAGGCAACGGTCTCAACCCGTGCATTGATTGGCTCCCGTTGGGAAGGTGATGACCATGAAGGTCGAAGCCCCCACTTCATCATGCGCATGTGGCGGGGAGCTGGCTCATCGTGAACGCCGCATTCGGTGATGATTGGGACCTGTGTTTGCGGCGCAACATTCCACGATGGTTCGAAGGGCGTCAAGTCCGATAGCGGCTGGGAATCAAACAAGGCGGCGACCTCGTCCATGGGTCGTGCAAGGGAAAACCGTCCGCACATGGTCTGACCTCAAACAGGGTCAACGATGACATCCAACAGGGCGTTCACGTCGAATTCTGCCCCGTTCAACGGTACGCGTAGGTCGTACAATGTGGAGACCGCAGGGTCCACTTCACCGAAGCAACCAACCCAAGCGCCGTTGATGATGATCTTGGCACCTCGGCCGGCTAACCATGGTCCATCGCCTTCACCAAGCGCTTCAGCATGCCACTCTTTGACACCAAGATCGTTGCACAAGGCCTGAATCCGTCCTCGAACCGCTGCAAATCCGCCCGAGCGTTCTGCGGTCAAGAATGCCAACCGATTTGCGTTCTTGTGGTCCCGTACGACCGTCCCAAGTTCGTAAACGGATTGGGGGAGGTCACGGTGTCGATTTGAAGCCAACAGGCGAAGAAGCCCTGGAAGAAGATGCTGCCGTAAAATGGTGTGGTCCACCGTGATGGGGTTCGTGATTTGCGTCACGCTGTGCGTGCGTTCCCATCGCATGTTCTCAAACTGGTCAGCCTCGTTTGACAGGGTGAGCGATTGAATTTGCATCATGCCCATGCCTTGCATGGCGTCACGAAGCCGACGACGCAGGTGGTGGTCTGGGCGTGGTTGGGCCGTCAATTGGGCCTTGGGCATGTCCGTACCGAGGTCTTCGTATCCGTGTCCGATGGCCAAGTCTTCAACGATGTCGACCGGATGGAGCACGTCGAACCGCCACCGAGGCATGGTGAAGATCAGTTCAGAGGAACCAGCGCTCGCCTCTGCCATCTTGGTGGAGCGTTCGGGTGCATCGTGAGGTGCGGATTGCCGTCCATCAAATCGCCCTCCCATTCGGTTGATGGCCGTTTGAAGGTCATCGTCGCTGAACGAGCGACCGAGCAGAGAGGCAACCAGTTCCTCGGGGACGAGGTGCTGTTTTCCGGCGCCATTGGGCAATGTTCGGACTTCGCCCGTGCACGTGGTGACCTCAACGGTTTCCACCATCCCGCCACGCTCCATGAGTTGCAAACACACCAGCATGATGGCGGCTTCACACGCACGCTCGTCCCACCCCGTGACATCGATGAAGAAATCGCGTGTCGTCTGCGTGACCGTTGTGTGTTCGCCGTTGATGATTGGTGGGAAGGAAAGGACGTCGTCGTTGGCGTCAAGGATCAAGGGGTAGGCCTCCATCCCCTCCAAGAGGTGAGCGTAGTCAACGCCTTTTGGGTGTTCTTTGAGAATCTCATCAATGGTCATTGGCTTCTGGGAAGCCAGAGGAGTGAAGGATGTCGTGCCTGGAACAGATACAACACGGAACGGTGGTTTCAAGGTTGACAAATCGTGAACGCCAATGGAGACCCTTCGTCTTCCTCGACCGATAGCAAAGTGCAACTTTTCTTGATGGTCCATCAGCCCTTTGATGAACGCATCAACGGTCGCCTCATCGGGAGGAAGTTCTACCCCTCGAACGACGGCGCTGTGGACCACGGGTCTGATGTCTTGCAAACTTGGGTCAACCGTCACCGTGATGCCGCTGGGTTGCGTTTGCATGTCTGGAGATGCTTGGGCGCCGTGAAGGAACGGACGCATGGCAAAGGCCAAGGTTTCGCCGCTCAAGAGGTCGGGGCGGTCGGGGAAAATTTCGATGTCGAGGGTCTCCTCGGTGCAGGCATCAATATCGGTGCCCAACAACGGCAAGTGTTCGTTGACCTGTTCGAGCGTATGCGTATGTCCATGTTGCTCCATCAACGACCGCAAAAGGGATTGAGGAACGGAGATTGTTGGCATGTTTGTTCACCTATCTCGCAAACCAGTGCGGCAGTGGCCGTCCATAACCAGCAAGCCTCAAGCCGCTGACCGAAGCCGTTTCATGGTCCAACGCTCGCAAGTGCTTTCGGTCAAGCAGGTCAATGCTGTTGAGTCCTATTCTGCGAAGTTGGGAAGCGAGGTCGTCTTGTGTTCCTTGAAGCCAATAGGCAATGTCCTCTGCATCGGCCATCGGTGCAGCACAGCACACGATGTCCACGCCTGAAGCGAGCAGGACGGCGAGGTCATGGCCTGATGCAGAGAACCCGAGCAAAAAGCCCGTTTGCGTGGTGCTTTGACTCAGGTGTTCTTTCTTTGACCGACCGGTCATGGGAAGCGCTGCGGCCTCGGACAAGCCCGATCCATCTTCAATGCGAGCAAGGGCGGCATCCATCCCGTGGTAGGCTGCCTTGGTGTGGAGGGATTGAATGCGACTTACCCCGTCGACCAAGGCCACGGGCACATTGGGTCTGGCCATGCTCTTCAACGCCACCAACAACCCATCCAGCTGCTCAGCATTCAGCGGAGGCAACATGTCAAGCGCAACGGCGAAACCACCGGCTTGCGCTAAATCCGACGCAATTTCAAGCAGGTTGCCTTCGCCCACCAGGAGAACGTCAACGGGTCGTGGTGCAGATTCCACCAGTGCAGGGTGGCGATTGAGCACTTGGGTAACGGCGGGAGGTGTCTTTTTGTTGGGTGTAACCGTTGAACCGTCGGCCAAAAACGGGAGCATGGGGGTCGGAAGGGCGAGGGATTGAACGTCGTCGTCAACACCAAACAGAGCGACGGTGTCCACGGTTTGGTAGTCGGGAAGCGGGGGGAGTTCTTCGTTGACCAACCCAATTTGCGCGAGGTCCCCTGAAGAGACCATGTAACCGGCGGATTCAACGAGGAGGTGTTCTTGTGGTGTGAGGCACACCGCATCGCTTGGAACATGAAGGCTCTCGTCATCGAGCATGGCGTTGATTTCTTCCACTTCACCGGCTTCGAGCGGGCGAAGGGTGACGCCGGGTGGCGGTGGTGGACACCGGCCGTTGACAACGATTCGACCGCCTTTCATTCCGGCACCGGGATCTGATCCCACATCGCCGTGGACCACGATGAGTCCGCCGGTCATCCCTCCCCCAATACGGGCCCCGCTTGCTCCACGGATGATGACGATGCCACCGCTCATCTGTGCTCCAGAATCGTCGCCGCATCCGTCCATCACGGTGATGGTGCCGGCGTTCATTGCGTATCCCGTGTAGTGGCCGGCCATGCGTTCACAGACGATGGTCGTCCCTTGATTGGCCGCTCCCAAAAATGAACCAGCATCACCTTGGATGGTGAACGAGCCACCCTTGCCGAAGGCAGCCACCCACGATCCAAGGACTCCAAGAGCACGCAGGCGTGCGCCTTCAGGAAGGTTTGGGCAAAGACCGAGTTCCCCGTTCTTTGGTACAGGGTCTCCGGCGTTGGTCCAACCGATTCGCAAGATGGCGTTCTGCTCAGCAGCGGCTTCGAGTCGGGGGCCGAGTTTTTCATTGATGTTCATCGACCGTTTGACGACATCGGAAACATCCGCCATGACGCACGGTTGAATCCATCATCCAAATAGCCTGCTGTTGGGCGGTCAAGCCTTGCTGTGTTTTCACGGGAGGAGGAGGTCGGCGGTACATGAAGAAGCCTTTATTGACGGCCTTCATGAGCAGCACATGGAGAAGGTCATGACCATCAAAGTC
>JBMZJQ010000006.1:0-57086 GCA_049617635.1 Candidatus Poseidonia sp. | reverse complement strand
GTCCCATCCGGGCGGAAGAAATTCATGTGCATCGTTGTCTTTCCACGCCGCCATGGCCTCTTCTCCCAGCGTTTCGGCAACGAGGTCGGGGTACCCAAACGCCGGTGCCAACAGCACCAAGCGAAGGTTGTGTTCGGGTCGCTGAGCGGCGGCATTGGCCGTTGCTAAGCCCCCAAACGATGAACCGATGAGCACGTCAAACGGCCCCATTTCATCGATGGCTTCCAACACCACCTTGGTTTGACTGGCCTGATCCCATCCGTACTTGCGCATGTCGAGGGCCACCACCTCCCAACCCTGCTGGCGCATCCAGGCCACCTTGCTGCTGTCCGGACCACTCCACAAGCCATGGGCGAAGGTGACTCTCATGGTCTGACCAAGCAGTGAGGCTACATGGATTCTTCTTTGCGGAGGCTTTCCACCTGACACCCCGGTCGCCAGTCAATCATTGGCCTGCAAGCCTCTATTTTTCCACAGGAAACGAAGGGGTCCACTTCGTCGCGAACAACGTATATATCCCGTAGGCAATGTTGTTCTTCATCCCGGCGGCGAGGACCATGGCAGCGATTCAAGAATTCGACCTCCCTGCTCGCTGGACTTCCCTGCTCCAAGACAAGTATTCGGAGGCTATTCACAACCTCTCCAAGATGTGGCCCGATGAAGAATCACTTGATGTCTCCTATCGAGAGGTGGAGGGGTACGACCACGAATTTGCCCAAGACATTCTCGCCAAACCCGAACTGCATTTCGACGCTGCCAACCAAGCTCTCCAGCAATTCATGCTCGATATTGGTGCGGGCAACATCATGCCGTTTGTGCGCATCATTCACCTTCCACCCGACCAAGTGCGAACCGTTTCTCAGCTTCGCGCAGCCGACATCGATCGCCTCATCGCCATCGACGCCGTGACCACAAAAATTTCCAGCGTCCGCCCTCGTCTGTACACCGCTGTCTTTGAGTGCGTTGCCTGCGGGCACGTGATGGACATCAAGCAACCCAACGAGCAGGAACTCATCGAGCCGTTGGAGTGTTCGCAAATTGAGGGTGGTTGTGGACGGCCCAAGCGCCAAACACGCTTTTTGCTTCAGCAGCAATCCTCGCACCTCATCAATTCACAATTTATTGAACTCCAAGAACTTCCCGAGCAAATGAAGGGCGGCATTCAACCCGAACGCATCCTCTGCATTGCCGAACAAGACTTGGCAGGGCGATTGAATCCCGGTGACCGCGTGAAGGCCAACGGTGTGCTGTTCATTCGTTCACAACGCAAGGGCGGCAAAGACACGCCCGTGTTCGATATTTTCCTGCGCATTCATTCCCTCGAACGACAGAACATTCCGCTCGAGGAGATCATCATCTCCGAGGAAGAAGAGACCGAAATTCGAGAAATTGCTCGTGACCCTGGTGTGTACGACCTGCTCACCAGCAGCATTGCACCGTCTATTTTTGGCATGGAGCGCGTGAAAGAATCTCTGATGTTGCAGTTGTTTGGCGGTGAAGCCCAAGTCAACGATGACGGCACCCGAAACCGTGGGGACATCCACATTCTCTTGATGGGCGACCCCGGTGTTGCCAAATCGCAATTGCTCCACTACATGTCGACCATCTCGCCACGTGGTCGCTTTACTTCCGGACAGTCCGCCTCTGCCGCCGGATTGACCGCCGCTGCGGTTCAAGACGCCACGGCTGACGGTCGATGGACCCTTGAGGCCGGTGCGCTGGTGCTGGCGGATTTGGGTCTGGCCGCTATTGACGAGTTTGACAAGATGAACTCCGCCGACCGCTCGAGCATGCACGAAGCCATGGAACAACAGAGCATCTCCATTTCCAAGGCCGGTATCAACGCCAGCCTGCGCACACGTTGTGCGGTGTTGGCAGCAGCCAACCCCACCAGCGGGCGGTTTCAACCGGTCAGCGACGTGCCGTTCACTTCCCAAATCAACCTTGCACCACCCCTGATTTCCCGATTTGACATCATCTGGTTGTTGACCGATACACCCGACGAAAGCAGCGACGAGAAGATTGCACAGCACATCATCAACAACCGTCTGGAAGGCAGCAGTGAATTGCTGGTGAATGAAGGCTCCTTACCCGATCCGACCAGGGCCAGTGCGGTCAACAAATCCACGAACAAGAAGAACGGCAAATACACCGTCCTGCCGCGTGAAGTGCTCCGGAAGTATGTGGCGTACGCCAAACGAAATTTCCACCCGAAGATGAACGACGAGGCCCGAGACACCATCGTTGCCTACTATGTCTCCACTCGGAAGCAAGGCGGCGAAGCCTCCGACAGCGTGGCCATCACCGCTCGTTCACTCGAGGCGTTGTCCCGACTGGCCGAAGCCAGCGCTCGCATCCGTCTCTCGAACATCGCCACGCTCGACGACGCTGAACGCGCGATTCGCCTCACGAAAACCTGGCGCCACGAGTTGATGGGTGAGAATTTCGACATGACGACCATCGAATCAGGCAAGAAGGGAACAATCCGAAACCAAGAGAAATTCATCATCGACACGGTGTCAACCCTGCAGAACGAAACGGGTCAAGCCGCGGATTTGATGGACGTCCTCACCGAAGCAGAACGTCACGACATCCCTCGGTCAAAAGCAGAGGACATCATCGACAAGTTGTGTCGGGAAGGGCGCATGATTCGTCCGGCCGGCTACACCAGCTTGCAGGTTGTTTGAGACACCGTTTGAGCGAGGTGCTCATGAAGGGTGAACGCCTCCCCGATATATGGCGGGTGAACCTCAAGGTGATGTTCACCGCCCAAACGACCTCGATCCTGGCGGTCTCGGCTTCATGTGCGGCATTGAAGTCCATCAGCAACTGGCGACCGGTAAGTTGCATTCACGTCAGTCCGGTGAACTCTACGACGTGACCATTGACACGCTCCCCGACGATTGGCCGCGGTACGAACGTCGCTTGCGAGCCTCGCGCGGCGAGGGCGGTGCTGTTGACGTGGCTGCACGCTTCGAAGCCAAACGGAACCGGACGTTTGTCTACGCTCAATCCCCCAACGCCGGGCTGATCGAACTCGATGAGCAACCCCCGTTGGGTCTTGATGAGGAGGCTGTCGACATCACCCTCACCGTTTCTGCTTTGCTTAACGCTCAGCCAGTATCCATGCTCCAAACCATGCGAAAAACCGTGGTCGATGGCTCAAACACCAGCGGTTTTCAACGCACGTCGTTGGTGGCCACCAACGGGGTCTTGTCCACCGATGAGGGCGATGTTGGCGTCGATGTGGTCTGTTTAGAAGAAGACAGTGCTCGTAAACTGGACACGGTGGACATGCCGTACGGCCAACAGGTCATCTACAACCTCGACCGACTGGGCCTCCCGCTGATTGAAATCGCTACCGCACCCGACATCAAGTCCCCCGACCATGCCCGGTCAACCGCCGTGGCCTTGGGCAGGGTGCTACGCCAGACGCGGCGCGTGCGACGAGGTCTGGGCAGTATTCGCCAAGACCTGAACGTCTCCATTGGCGCAGGCGACCGTGTTGAAATCAAGGGTTGCCAGGATTTGGCGTGGATTCCTCGCATCATCCGCTTGGAGATGGCCCGGCAATTGCATTTCTATCGGCTGGCCAATGAATTGAGGGCCTCGCTCAACCTTCCCTCGTTGCCGCCCCATCGGGATGATGACGACGCTTCGGTCGAGACCAAGGTCGCCGAAGCGGTTGCAGCGGCTCTCCCGCTGGTGCTTGAGGATGTGTCCGCACAGTTCACCCAGACGTCCTCGGGCATGGTTGGCGATGCCTTGGCCAACGGTGCGGTGATGATGGCCCTCCCGCTTCCAGGATTGTTGGGGCGACTCGGAACGAAAGCGATGGATGACGAGGGGGCACAACTTCCTCGCCTCGGGAGGGAACTGGCAGGTGCAGCCAAACTGGCCGGCGTGCGAGGCATTTTCCACGCCGATGAATTGCCCGCCTACGGCAT
This sequence comes from Candidatus Poseidonia sp., assembly GCA_049617635.1. Classification (GTDB taxonomy): domain Archaea; phylum Thermoplasmatota; class Poseidoniia; order Poseidoniales; family Poseidoniaceae; genus Poseidonia. The sequence continues at coordinate 53,139 of JBMZJQ010000006.1, read as the reverse complement.
CGAAGCCGCTGAAGTTGAAGCCGTTCGCTCCGCCCTTCACCTCGATGCGTCCGACGCGTTCGTTCTGTGCTGTGCGCCGGCGTGGCAAGCCACCTTGGCGCTGGAAGCCGTTCTCAACCGTGCGCGCCTTGCCTGGCATCGAATCCCGCAAGAGGTTCGCAACGTGGTGGTGAAAAAAGGCGCACCGGAGGATGGAACCACCTCCCCCATGCGCCCCCTTCCTGGGCGTGCAAGGATGTACCCCGAAACCGACGTGCCCCCTCAACCACTTTCCGTTGAGGCATGGCAGGCCTTGCTGAATCGCTTACCGATGTCGGATGAGCAGCGTGCTGACCGCCTCTCTACATTTGAAATCTCAAACGACCAAGCTGAACAGTTGTTGGCCAGAGAAATGGACGACGTGTTTTGCGAGCACCTCGACGACTTGCCCGCTAAAGCGTGGGCTGCGCTCTTGCTCAACCACGACCAAGAGCCACCAGCCATGGTCGCCCATGTCCTGCGCCTCAAGGAAGACGGTGCCCTTGCTCGAGACCACATGGACAGCGTGGTTGAGGCCTTTCGCGGACAAGACGCACCGTACGAAGCGTTACTCGCCCACTGCCAACACCACGATCTCGCACCGGCCGATGTTGGCGATTTGGCCACCATCGTCCAAGGCATCGTCAACGACCGGCTTGATTTTGTCAAAGAACGAGGCATGGGGGCCATGGGTCCGCTGATGGGCGTGGTGATGCAGTCGGCCGGTGGTGCGGACGGAAAAGAGGTCAGCGCGTTGCTCAAAGCCGCTATTCAAGCCGCCTTGGAGTGACGGTTGATGCGCCGAAACGTTGTCGTCGGCCTTCTGTTGCTTTCCCTTCTTTTGCCCCTCAGTGCATCAACGGCCCCTTCTCTTGCATGGAGTTTGGATGTCGGTCCTGGCTACATCACCACCTCACCTGTGGTGGATGAAGACCATGTCTACGTACGAACCTCTGGGTTTTGGACCGGAGACGAACGTCCGAACGTTCTGGCGGTCAACGCCGATGGAACCGTGGCTTGGCAGCGAACCAGCTCGACAACGGTTCAGCACGACATGGCGCCGCTGTTGCGGGTCGGTTCGGGAGCTGGAGCGTGCGGCGCTTGGCCAGAGTTGCTCCTCGTCGGTTGGGCCGATGGGCGCTTTGAAGCGCTGAATCCTCGGAACGGCTCGGTGGTATGGGCCACCAACACCACGCTTGATGGATGGGGCATCACGGGGGCTGCCACGGTCGATGGCGACCACGTTGTGGTGCCGTTGCGCAACGGCCTGGCTCGCTGGTGTCTGGCCGACGGACGTGTTGACATTGAGGTCACCACCGGCCTTGGTTGGCGCAACGGCGTAACGGTCACGCCCGAGGGCTATTGGTTGGGTGATGAAGCAGGAAACCTTTGGCATGTGGGGCGAAACGGAACCGTTGAGCAACCCGTGTCGCTTCCGGGCGCGCTTCGTCATGCACCGTTGGTGGTCGGGGGGGTGTTGCTCCTGCACACCCAAGTCAACGCCACCAGCGCGTTGATGGCCTACACCATCTCCACCGGCGCGCTTGTCGAAGTGGCTGTGCTCGGCGCTTCACCCGCCGTTCCGCTTGCGTGGAAAACAGGTGGCATCTTCGCCGACAGTGACCACATCACATCGGTGCAGTGCGCTGCTGAATGCACCGTCGTGTCCCAAGTCCCGGCTCGTGTGAACGGTGAGATGGCTTGGACCGGCCCAACGATGTTTCACGCGCCCCAGAACACCCCAGAGGGTGGTTGGCTGGCGGTGGATGTTGACGAAGGGGGGTCGCTCACCTTGGGCGACCGACTCACCACGCCTTACGACGGGTACGGGACATCGGCTCCTGCTTCTCGAGAAGGAACACTCTACCTCGGCAACGATGCAGGGGTGCTGATGGCGCTTCAACTCGACCGTTCGCAAAACGCCGAAGAGGACGACGCTTGGGCGCTGTTGGGAGCGTCCGTTTTGGTGGCATCGATGTGCGGTGCCGCCGTTCTGGCATCGAAAGGCAGGTTGACCGACGCATGGCGATGGCTGTCCCTCGTTGGGTTGTGCTTGATGTTGGTGTTGCTACCGGATGTGAACCGTTCATGGAACGCCACGCTGGCTGAAACGGCGTCCACCACGCCCACAAACACGTGGGATCCTTCATGGCCGGAGGCTTGGTTGGGGACGCAGGTGGTGGTGTTTGAATTTGAGGACGGTCAGCGGGTGATTGGCGGTCTGGTCGGTCACGGTGATGTGTTGTCGCTCACGCAAATCGCTGCTGGTCAATTGGAGATGGACATCCAACTGGAAACCTCCTCGTTGGGAACCTATGTGGTGGCGTTCAACGGCACGGCTGGGTCCGGTTGGGAGTATTTCGTCGATGGGCAACGCGGCACCTTGGCCGTTGAGGATGCACCGGTTGAATCCACGACCGTTTTGGTATGGCGGCTTGCTTGAGGGAGGGAACCCTCAAGGAGGCGGCTCCCCTCCGACCGAATATGTTCCAGGCGCTGGGCATCCACGGCCCCGAACTAACGCCGTTGGCTCAAGGTGTGCTCAACACCCTCCTTGTCCTCGCAGCGTTCGTCTTTTTGTTCACAGCCCCTCGTGCAAATCGTTTCACCACGGCTGCATTGGCGACCATGGTCGTCGCCATGGTTGCTCTCCGTGTATTGTTTCAACCTCTTCCCAACATTCAACCGGTCACCGTTGCCGCACTGCTGGTCGGTTCTCAGCTCGGTGCTCGGCGAGGTGTAGCGTTTGCTGTGCTCGTTGCGCTGCTTTCCAACCTTCTCATCGGGGATGGTTGGTGGACCATGTTCCAAGCGATGGGATGGGCTGCTGTAGCGCTCTACGGTTCCCGCCTCGTCTTCGACGAGCAGGGCTCGCTTCATCTCCCCCGCCTGTGTTCCGCTTCGGTGGTGGCCGCTTTCCTCTTCGGTTTCGTTTCAACCATGTCGTTGGTTGGACCAGGGGTTGGGCTTGCCGAATTTGGATGGTTGATGCTCCAGGGCTTGCCGTTTGACGCACTTCACGCCTTTGGAAACCTCGTGTTTGCCTTGTGGTTGGGCCCCGCCATGCACACCTTCTTGACCGGGCTCGAAGCCTTGGACGACGCCCTTCAACCGGTGGGGGAATCGCATGTCCACCATGGATGATGCTCCGACCATGGCGTTGCTCGTTCGCCATGATTTGAACTTGAGCGTCGGTAAAGTGGCAGCGCAATGTGCACACGCAGCCGTTGACGTTGTGGCCAACGCCCGTCGCACGCGGCTGCTTGAACGGTGGCGAGCGGGTGGAGCTCGCAAAATCGTGCTCAGCGTTGACGATCTTGAAGCGCTCAACGAGGTGGCCGACAACGTTCCACGTGGCTGTTTCTCTCACATCGTGGTCGATGCGGGCCATACCGAGGTTCCAGCAGGCACCATCACGGTTCTCGGCCTCCTCGGACCTCGTCGGGCCGTCGATGCCTTGACCGGTCACTTGACAACCCTGTGAGGTATTGACATGGGATTCCGTTCGTTTCTCCATCGCCTCACCGCCCCACCGCCAGCATCACCACCCTCCGGTAACGACGTGAAATTGGTCTGTGTGGTCAACCAGTCGTTGAGCATGGGCAAGGGGAAAATAGCCGCCCAAGTCGGTCATGCATGTGTTGAGGCCTTCTTGCGGGCGGGTGCGTCGCACCCTTCCCACGTGGAAGCATGGCTGGCGAACGGGCAGAAGAAAATCTGCCTGAAGGTGCCCGATGAAGGGCATTTCAAACCGCTTATTCAGGCCGCTTCGAAGGCCGGCGCCCCCCATCACGTCGTGAGAGATGCTGGCCACACCCAAATCCCAAGCGGCTCGAAAACCGTCCTCGCCATCGGGCCGTTTGATGAAGCCACCCTCGACAGCATCACGGGTGAACTGAAGTTGCTGTGACACGGCATTGATGAAGGTCTGCGCTCAGCACCGACCATGCGCGAGCACCCATCCAGCCGGGTTGATTTCCGCTCGGACACCGTCACGCAACCAACGCAAGCGATGCGCGAAGCGATGGTCGCCGCCGCTGTCGGTGACGACGTGCTTGGTGACGACCCCACCGTCATTGCGCTGCAATCGAGGGTGGCCACCCTGTTTGGTAAGGAGGCCGGCCTCTTCGTCCCGTCCGGAACAATGTCCAACGCCATCGCGCTGCGGACACACACCGTTCCTGGCGATGAAATCGTTTGCGACAAGACAGCTCACATCTATCGCTACGAAGGTGGTGGCTACGCTGCGTTGTGCGGCGCCTCAATTGCGCTGGTGGACGGCGAGAAGAGTTTGATGACACCTCAACAGGTCCGTCAAGCCGTTCGCAAGGCTGACGGTTCAGGCAGTCACTACCCCAACGGTTCACTGGTCTGCGTCGAAAACACCTCGAATCTCGGTGGTGGTTCGTGTTACGACCTTGAAACGCTGGATGCTATTGCCGATGTCGCCCGTGAACTGTCCTGCGCCACCCACATTGATGGCGCTCGAATTTTCAATGCGGCTGTCGCCACAGGCGTCGATGTTGCACGAATGTGTGAACGGTACGATTCGGTCTCGGTCTGCTTTTCCAAAGGCTTGGGTGCCCCCGTCGGCTCGGTGTTGCTCGGCACGCAGGCCTTCATCGACCAGGCCCATCGGTGGCGCAAGATGTTCGGTGGAGGGTGGCGTCAGGCAGGCATGCTGGCGGCGGCCTGCCTGCATGCGCTTGACCACCATGTTGAACGGTTGAGTGAGGACCACCTTCGTGCAACACGTATTGCTGAGGGGTTGAACGCTCTTCCCGAATTCACCGTTGACCTCACCACCGTTCAGACCAACATGGTGTACGTGGATTGCCGCTCACCATCATCAGAAGTGGTTGCTACGCTTGCAAATCACGGCGTTGATGTTCTGGATACGGGTCCAAACCGCATTCGTTTCGTGGTTCATTTGCACATCACCGACGATGATGTTGCACGGCTTTTGGCGTGTTGCAACGAAGTTTGGGGCCTCGCGCCTTGAAATAGACTCGACGCTCTTGTTGGGTATGTCGAGTGTATGCGACATCGCCTGTGCCCAAAACCCACTGTCCAGTGAGACCGAACATCTTTGCAGTTGGTGCGAAGCCATCGTGAACTACCAACCACGTGATGGATGGAACGTGCACCTCACGCCTGAGGAACACGAACACGCCATCGCTCAGTTCGGCGGCCCCAACCTCCATTCACGAAAGCGATGGGAGTATCTTCTCGACCATCAGAAGCATGGAGAACACGTGGCATGGGCTCGTTTGGAAGACGATCGTTCTTCCATCGTGGCGCTCCCGTGCAGTGAGGAAGAATTCCGCTCGCTTGTCCGAGGCGTTCGTGAGGGTCGGGAGTTGACGGGTCGTGAACACCGCCTCCTGCAACGCGGGATTGAATTTCACGACGGTTCAACGCTGCGGTACCTTCGGAACCACTGGTACATGGACGATGTTCGCTTGGCATCGGTTTCGTTGGAGGTTCTGGCGCCTCTGTTGTCGTCTCCGGCGTTCCAACGTGGGTGGGACCTTCCCTCCCTTATTCTTGGTGTGGCTTCATGTGCCCCGTTGAAGGAGGATGTCTTCCTCAATGAACCGCCCTACGGTCGCGGTCGGAACGATGGCGGCCGTGGCGTTCGATCCCACTATCGGCCGCTGGCCAGTACACTGATTTGGCTGAGCAGCCGTCTTCAAATCGACCGAAACCAAACCGAATCTTCCTCCAATCGCCTGCCGATGTTGGCTTGGGCTTACGATATTCAAAATCGGTTGCTGACCAATCAACTGGACGACCTTCAGCGGGTGTTTCGCAATGCGCTTTCCAATCACCCTCCGGGCCTGTTTGAGACCTACGACACCCCATGGCTGCGTTCATGGCAAACGCTCGGCGACACCAACCGTTACCCTCGAACGTTGAACTGGAGCATGCGAACGCTTGGACGCCATCTCATGTTTCGTGTCCGTACACGAACCGGCATCCTCCGTTTGATTCGTGTGCCGGAGGACCCAGCAGCGTGGGCGCTGATGATTTCACTCTCGCTCTCGCCGCTCAACTCTTCGGCAGGTAAGCTTCTGCTGGGGCTGCAACACAATTGGTCATCACCGTACACATCACCTGCACCACCTTCTCAGCCGCTGATGAAATCCCTGGAATTTTGCCACGAGATCATGAACGGTCTTCCAGACAAGATCCACATCGAGCAGGCCTCTGCCCTCGTCTTCGGGCAACTTGGTCACGTGTACGAAGTGCGAGTTGGCTTGGGACAACATGGTGCACCCTATCAAATCCATCACAAGTGGGGGCTTCAGCCCAACAACGAAGGCAGTATCTGTATTCACAGCGGCCGTCATTCAAGCCGGTTGCCGCTTGGTGATACCATGGGGTCGGTCCTCTTGTCCATGGCCAACGATGTCAAGGCGTCCGAATCCATTCAAAGCCTCGAGGACATGCTGATTCGCTCACCACCGTTTGGGTTCCCCTCCAGGCGGGTTCCAGAATCGTGGTTTGACACGTTGGACGAACGAGCACTCGAGGCGATTCGACGACGCCACGGAGGCGCACGCACTTGGTTTGCGGCAGCACCAGCCCAACCCAACGAGATGATGGAAGAACCACCCTTGTTCGGTCTCAACGGCTTGGCGTTCCGAAACCGCCGCCGCCGTCAAGAGGGCCGATTGGACAACGAGTGGGTCGGCATCTTTGAGCAGGCCATGGAACAGGGTCTGGACTTCCCGTACGCCGAGGTGGTTGAGCAATGGCGTCCAACCGTTCGTCCCTATGTCCCCCTCAACAACGAACAGCTCGGTGGATTGTTTGGTTACCGTGCCGAGCGCATGATGCGCCGCTACCATCACCTGATGCCCCACCGCCGGGTGGACGATGTTCACGACGAGGGTGACATTCGTGATGGTGAGCGTCGTTGGTGCGAGGTCTTTGCGCGTGTCTGGGAGGTGTTGAGTCTCCAACCCCTTGGTTCGCAGGTCACCCTGCCCAACCGGGATTTGAACGTGCTCTCTTTTGAGCGAGCGAACCTCACGGTGACGCTTCGAAATCGGCTTGAACGTAACGTGGTGGGCCGCATGGCTCGGTCCCTTGGCTATGAGCAACAGGACGATACCGGTGCAGCCCGCATTCTTGTTCGGCGCGACCACCCGCGCCCAAACGCCCGCCTTGAGCTCTCAGATGTCCTCAAAGATGCACAGGATCGACAGGGTGTTCGGGGAGCACCGCCACGATGGTGGAATTATTGCGACGTGGCCGCAGCACCCAACGAGATGCCGAACTTGCGCTGGGAACTTCAAATCGATCTAACGGACGACAACCTACCAAACGAACGCAACTTCCGAGGCAACAACGCCCACATGCGTCGTTTCATGCAACACTTCGACGTGTTCGAGTGATGGCGGCGCCTGCAATGGCGACGAGCATCAACGACAACGACAGGGCGGGGGTGTCTTCGGTTTCGCAGTCATCATCGTCGGAACACCCGTCATCCTTGACCACAGGGTCCTCAACGACGGGGTCGGGAATGATTTCGTACAGCAAATGAACTTCCAAGTCGTCGCCGTCGAACGGTTCGGGCAGTGTGAGTTGAGCCGTTCCTTGTCGCTGATCTCCAAGGAGATGGATGTCACGGACAATATGCGGATAGGTGCCCAACCCGTTGGTTCCTTCTTCAAAATCTGCGGCTGATTCCACGATAAACACAGCCACGCTGAGGGTGGCATTCTCCAAGTGACGGTCATCAATTTCAAGCAGCCATTCCACGCTACCAGAGCCGTTGAGCGGCGTCCAAACGAACGTTGAGTTACCTTCTCCCAGCCCGAGGTCGGCCTTGGCGAGGTTGGAGAACTCGTTGACCAGTGTCCCATCGTCGGCTTTGGAACCGATCTTCTTCATGGTCCCGTTGAAGACCACAGCAGGCGGGGAGCTGGCACCGTATCGGTCACGCCATCGTTGGTCGAGAACCTCGGTTCCAAAGGGGTCTTGGCTTTCACCGATGGCTCGGTGTATGTGATACTGCTGGAGAAGGCCGAGGTCCTGGACATCGTCCAAGGCATGCTCAACGTCAACACAGTTCTCGCACCAGGTCGCCGTGAACACTTCGACCACGGCCGGCATCTCGCTGAGGGCCATGTTGCCTGCCGTTGCGTTGTTGGCGGGCGTCCATTGGCCGCCGAAGAGCATGCTGTTCCCGACTGGTTCCGCGGGGAGACCGGTTGCCGGCACGGTGACGGCGCTGAACATCATCGCGAAACACACGACCACCAACCATCGGCGCATGCCGCACCGTGGTGGCGGGTGGATATGAATGCCGTGATGCTTCAGTCTTCAGCGGCTTCTTCCTCGTCATCGGTTGAAGCACGCTTGCTGCGGTCGCTGTTGACGTAGAACACCGCATAGCCGCCCTTGAGGAGACCCTTGTCGTGTTGCTCTTTCATGTTCAACAGGCGGCTCTTGACACCTGCTCCTGAAAGGCCGACAGCGTTGGCTATCGCGTTCAGGTGCCCTTCGTTCAAGCCCAGTTGGGACATCACTTCGTACAGCACACAGGCCGTAACCATCTGAATGCTGACGTTGGCCAAGGGACCGTCCATGGACGGTTCTTCGAGGGCGTTCATCGCACCCTTGAAAGCTTCGAACACGGCCTCGAGCTCAGCAACGGTCAAACGGCCTGCTAAGGCGTCGTCGAGGTTCTCCAAGGCAGCATCAAAGTCGCTTGAACGGTTGGCTGCCAACATCACGGTGCGGGGAGCGAGGGCCCAACCCATGCTCACACGGGCCTTGTAGTGCTTTGCGATGGTGTTCTTTGCCGCCGTTAACTGGGCCTTGGAGATACCGTACTGGTCCATGATTCGCTTTTCGTTAATGGGGACGGTGCCAAACCATTTGGCAGAGAGTGAGGCGATGGCCAAGGCCATGATGGCGAGCATCTGCTCTTCGCTTTCGCCTTTGATACCCTCTTCACGTCGCGTGAGACTGGTTTTGGGGCAAGCGAGACGGTTTCGCAGGCTGGTTGACTTCAGCGCCTTGCGCTTTTCCTCCTGAACTGGAGTCAATTTTCGCGCTGTTGCCTCAGCCAAAAAGCGCGTGGTGTGGGCGAGGTTTTCACCAAACATCTCGCGCATCTTGAGCATCAACTGATAGAACATCGGGTCCTTTTTGCGTTGTGTGTTGCGGTCGATGCGAGAGATGCGGTTGAAGATCTTCTTGTTTCGTGCCGACAGAGGTGCGCCTTTTCCATCCTTTTGATTTCGAAGGTCCATCTTCGTGCCTGCTTTGCCATCTTCGTCCACCTTGCCGACATGGGCTTCTTCTCCGAGGGAAGAAGAGCTGTTGGAGTCAGCGTCAAGCGTGGGGAGGTTGTGCACCAACGAACAGTCGTCACACACTCCTTCGGCTCGGCTAAGGTCAATCGTTAATTTTCCGCCACATTCGTCACACACATGCTTCATTTTTTGTCACCGTCCTACTTATTTTGCCGTCCTGTTCCGAAAAAAGGCGTTTCACGAGGAAATTTACCCCCCTCGTTGACGCCCTTCCAAAACAAGACAAAAGAAAGATGTTAAAGGTAGTTAATGAACTTTGTGGTAGAGTGCACCTTCGGACCATCCTCACCTTCCCCTCGACCATCCCAAGTGGGGTGAATCGAGCATCGGCGATTCAAATGTCACTCGAGGTGATTTAAACTCTTGAAGCCCAGCACCGGATGGGTGGAACGAATTCATCCAGCATGTTCAAGAAGGGTCAAGGCAACATCCGCCTTGGGGGTCGGGAATGCAAGAAAACATTGCAGTTACCTCAGAACTCACGCCACCCGGCGATGGTTTCCCTCCGTGGCTGCGTGAAGCCTTCGCTTCCAGTTCGCCACCCAACATCTTGGTCCTTCACCCCAACGAACTTCTCCGCCAACAAACCATTGAGCGACTTCATCGAGAAGGGGCAGCGGTGGCTCCGCAACACCACGTCACCTTCAACCGTCTTCTGCGTCTGTTGCACACCGATCTACGCCTTCCGGTGTTGCTGGACGACGATGCAAGCAATTTCTTCTCCATGCATCAGCGGTGTGAAGCCGCCGCAGAGGACGGCCACTTTCCATTCCTTCACGTTCCAGGCGTCGGCGCTTGGACGCAAACCAAAACCCAGCGCCTCCAGCGCCTTCACGGCGAAGTGATGCAACTCCGGCGTCCGTTTGCCTGGACCAACGAGCCCGGTGTCGCGACATACCACGAGATGGCGTTGAAGCACGAAGCGGAGGTGGGTGGCAGCCTCCCCGCCTTGGTTCCGTTCCATGTTTTGAAGGCCTTGAGGGAGGCTGAAGACCCGCCGTTTCACTTGAGCAGCATCGAAGGCCTTCTCGTGTTGAACACCGCCCCCGATTTTTCCGAAATCGAACAAGACCTCCTGCTCGCCATCGCCTCCTTCGTACCCGTGCATCAGCTCATACACCCAGGCTCGTTTCGCCTTGGGTACCATGGTGCCTACATCCTTGATGAGGCTCCGTGCACCACGGAAACCCTCCCGTCTTGGGTGCCCGCGCACGAACTTTGGACCCCGGAAAGTGACGGGTGGCGCACGCCGGTCGGCGAAGGTCTCAACACCACGTTCACCCGAATTCCCGTGGACGACCGTTCGCATATCGAACAGGCGACATTGACCCTGATTCAGGCGTATCGGGAACAACATGATGGCTCCATTCTCGTTATCGATGGAGCAGCCCGCAACCGTTCTTCTGCATGGTCAGCCGCCTTGGCCAACATCGGTTTGCAATGGGGTGGGGGTGGTGGGACGCTTTCGGAACAACCGATTCACCATGCCGTGCTCCATGCAGCGCAACTCGGCTTGGGCATGACCGCGTGGTCCTTGGCGTCGCTGTTGGGTGTGTGTACATCTTCCACCCTTCCCTTGCGCACCGATGTGTTTCCTGACCTCCAGCATCCGTGTCATCCCGAATGGCGCCCACAACCCGACCCTGCGGTCTTGGAAGAATTTGCACGCAACTTCCACGTGTTGGGTGGCCCCGGAGCCATTGCACGTTGGCTCGGCGTCCTCGCTCAAGCGCGACCGTCCTTCGCCGAACGCTCGCCCGAACAAAAGCAACGAGCGCTCGAGGAAACACAGTGGTACCTTGGGTGTTTGTTGCATGCGTGGGCTCCGCTTCTTCCACCAGACGACCTTCACCTGTTGAAGCGGGAACTTGTCGGATGCAGCACAGGTGAACAACTCCCATTGCCCTCCTCGCCCGAAACGGGCATGGGCTGGTTGACCTGGTACCTTTCAGCCATTGATGTTGTTCAACTCCAACAGCGACGTGCTCCTCACGATGCGGGTCTTGGAACGCTTCAAACGCTGCTCGATGCGTTGATCAAGGTTCAGGACAACCTCGAATCCAGCGGTCAAACGCTACCCCAGCAAGGACGCGCCTTCGTCGATGTGCTGGACCATATCGGCCAGTCAACCACGGTATCTGCCTCTTCTTCTCGAACCGCCAACATCAACATCGTCACACCCGAAGATGCGCTTGGCTGTCAGGCGGATTTGATTCTGCTCGTTGGCATGGACGTAGATTCATGGTCGATGCGGACGCCCATCGTTCCTTGGTTGGACGCACAGGCCCAAGTTGAACTGGGGATGTTCCAATCCGACCTCTTGGTGAGGCGGGGACGTCATCACCTGCGACATTTGTTGAACGCAGCTCCGACCGTGGTCGTCTTCGACTCCTCACCGGAAGAAGGCGGTGGTCCAAGTGCCCCGATGGCTGAATGGCTCACCGATGTTCGGCGGTCAAATGCATGGCACGCCATGCGAGATCCACCTTCGTTCCTGCCCGAGGCCATGACGCAGGGCAACGAGGCCGAGCGCCGTTTTGCTTGGGTGGCCAGAGAATCGGGGCACGGCAGTTGGCTGACGCCGATGGTGCACGGGACGATTGAAACAAGCGAAGGCCTTCGTTCACTTCGACACGGCCACGCAGGGGCAGACCGTCGCCAACAACTGGGGTTGGACGTTCATGCTCGCTTGCCCTACGACGACGCCATCAACCATCCTGCAGCCGTGTTTGATGGCTACGAAGCCGGCATTCAGGGTGACCGTCGCCGACGGCAACCCAACACCCGTCACTTGAACGAGGGCGAAGCCCTCGGTTGGGAAGCCCGCCAACACCTGCTCTCCATCGACACGCTGGCCCTGCGCCCTACCAAGGCCAACATCCATCTTCCAAGCGTTTTGGACCATCCGTGGCCTCACCTCGGCCACCGGCACACCGGGAAAATCAGCATGACCGTCGATCCTCGGCCGTTGCCTTCCTACGGAGAAACCACCCTCTCGATTTCGCAACGGTTTGGGGACATGGGCGTGCCGTATGAGCGTGCGACGTGGTCACCCAGCCGCCTCGAAGCATGGCTCAAGTGCCCTCGCCAAGCCTGGTTGAAGCAGGCCCTGCTGGCCGATGACGACGACGGCGTGGAATCAGAAGACGTCGATGTTCGAACCCGGGGTCAAGTGGTTCACGATGCCGAGGCCGCCATCCTTCAGGGGCACGGCGTTCCGTTTGGCGGTGAAATGCTGTCCGGCATTCAACCCCTCCATGAAGGCCCGATGGGTGATGGCGACGCTGGCTGGCAGACCATCCTCGATTTTTTGCAAGACAACGTGACGTGGTTGGGTCGGCAAAACGCCGTTTCTGTTCATCGAACGCGGGACTTGGTTGACGCAAGTCCTGAAGAGTGGCAGGCGCTTCAGGAAGGAACGTTGGATTTGCCTCCAAGGGGTCGCTTGGCTCGTTTGTTGGAGGCGGACCTCGCCCTCCATCACGCTTCACCGGTTGCGGTGGAATGGCCGACCGTCACCGGCACGGAGCGCTCGGTTGAGATTGAAACACCGAGCCCAGACGATGAACCCACTTCGTTCCGCCTCTTCGGTTACGCCGACAGGGTGGATGTTCTGCAGTTGACCACCACGCAGGAACAGGCGCTCAAGGCGAAAGGCATCCTGTCGGACATCGCTCATGAAACACCTTACCCGCTCACCGGAGAACAACGTCCTGCTCAACGCTTGGTGGTGATTCGCGACTTGAAATCGGTTCAAGGCCCTGCTCCAAAATACGTCGGCCTTCGTCATTTGCGTTGTTTGTTTGAGGACCTCCAACTGGCCCTCTATGCTCGAGCATGGGAAGTGCTTCACCCCAACGACCGAGTGGTCGGCGTTGGAGCCAGTGAAATCGGGGAATTCACGACGCATTATGTGGAACTTGACACCGATTTGGAGATGCTCAACGAGAGCCTCGACATCGGTGAAATCACCAATGTGTTTCCTTTCCATTTCCCAGCCCATCATTCCGACGACACGGCCACCACCCCGTTCCGTCGCTGGATGGTTGAACGTCTGGCCGTGGCGCAGCGCGCCGTTGACACGGCCGCCAGAGGCCAGGTCAACCCAACCCCGGGTTCGCATTGCGATTACTGTGCCATCGCCACGTCCTGCGGTGCATCCACCCTGAACGGAGGTGGGGTTTGATGATTCATTTCAACACCAGTCAACGGCTCGGGTTGGACCTCGATCGCCACATTGCGTTGGACGCTGGAGCCGGAACCGGCAAGACGACCGTGATGGCCGAACGCTATGTCCAACACCTGCTCGCCTCCGACCAGCGTGCGACCCTCGTCACGCCAGCAGGGCCACGAACCCCGCTGACCGGTCATGGTGCCCTTCGAACACCCAAGCGGCAGCGCACCCAATTGAGCGAATGGCCCGGGTTGTTGCCTTCCGAAGTCGTGGCCATCACCTTCACGCGCAAATCCGCCGCCGAACTCAAGGCGCGCATTCGCCATCGGGTGAGTCAACTTCGGGCCACCCCATTGCAACACGGCGACGACGACGGCATCTTTGACCCGCGACTTCGAGGTGAAGACCAAGGCGACGTTGAGATGTTGCTTTCAAGTTTGGATGAAGCACCGATTTCCACCATCGATGCGTTCCTGAACCAGTTGGTTCAGCCCTACATCGACCTCGTCGCCTTGTACCCGTCCAATCAGCAGGTATCGGAGGAACGGGCGCCGTTGATGGTCAACGACACCTTGCACGCCGTATGGCGCATTCGGTCCACGGACGACGCCCGAGAAGCCGGGGTGTTGAACCATCACGATGCGTTCATCGAGGCTCGAAATCGCCTTATTGCCCGGCTTGGCGGTCAGGACCAAGCCGAAGTTGTCCTCAACGGGCTGCTCTCACGGTCGCTTTTCGTTGAGCAATCCCACCGGTCCATGATTCACCAAGCCCAACAGATGGGCTTGTCGTGGAGTGGTCGTGGCCCCGTCCCCGTCGCCGTCCTGCTCAACACCATCGCTGCACCCGTGGCCGATATTCTTCCTGATTTTGTCGTCGAAGTAGCCCAACGATTGAGGGCATGGTCTGACGAGTTCATCCCCTCCGCCAATTATTGCCTTCACCCTGCGGAAGCCGAAACCCACCTGACACGTTTCAACCACCTCCGCCGCCAAATCACGCAACCGCTGCCGACCGATGCGGGCGAGCAACTGGCATGGATGTGGAAGATTTTCATGGGGCTTGCCACGTATTCCGGTTTGGCCAAACCCTCCTGCACCTTCTTTCCCTCGAACAACTTGCCCAGCACGGACGACTGGCCAGGTGGGGTTCTGGCCAAATCCAACGTGCGGGGCATGAACGGTGGTGATCGAGACAACCTCTACCAGCGAGCGCATGCACACCTACCAGACCTGAAACGCTTGCTGAATTCAGCCAACGGTCGTCTGATTCGCTTGCTTGCTGGTGCAGCCTTTTGGTTGAATCCGGGTGACGGCTTCGACGGCATGCCACCCGATTGTCCGCTGCGTGTGGACCCGCTGGAAGAACCCCTTCCGTTGCTTCCTTCCGAGCGCGACATGTACGTCACCGCTTCGCTGCAAACCGAAGTGCTGGCCGATTTGATGGTGATTCACACGGCCTGTAACCAAATTCTCGCCCGCCGAAAATCCCTCGACGGGATGCATGATTTTGATGACATGCAGCGGTTTGCGGCCGACTTGTTGCTGGCACGATGCCCCGATGTCTGCCGTCACCGCTATCCGCCCGACGTCATCGACGCCCTCGACAGTTTGGGGGATGAACCGTGGAGCGACATGCACATTTCGAGGGCGATGACCATGCTCAACGATCGCCCCGTCCTGCTTGAAGATCTGCAGCGCAGGTTTGCGATTCTTAGCGACCTTCGACGGCAATATCGGGCGTTCATCATCGACGAATACCAAGACACCAACCCATCGCACTACCGGTTGCTGGCACGGTTGTGGGGGCGACGAAGCCACAAGCCGGACGACCCGGAGCGACCGTTTGGACCGTGGGACCCAACGGTGTGCATTGTTGGTGACATGAAGCAGAGCATCTACCGGTTCCGTCAAGCAGAAGTTTCGGTGATGCGGCGGGCCGTGGCCGCTATTCGAGCCTTCAATGCGTTTGAGGTGAACGACCAGCGTTTGGACCACCTTCGCCAATCGGGATGTGGGCGAGACCCCCGCCCGGTGGGTGGCGGAGGCGAGACCGGTTCGTTTTCCAACGAGCACGATGGAGAAGGCTCAGCCCCTCACACCCATGTCCGGTTTGATGAAGAGGATGTTGCGAACCTCCCACCCATCACCGGAGAACGCCTTCAGCGTCGCCGTGAAGGGCACATTGACCTGACGTCCAATCACCGAACACGGCACAACTTGATGGAGACCATGAACGATGTGTTCGACGAGGTGTTCCATCCACGCTATCATGAATTGCCCGGGGACTGGCACGCCGAGCCTCAACGCCTCCGTCCCGCTCGAGCCACGGAAGAACCGGGTGTGCTGGAATGGCTGCTTCCCGTTCCCGGGCCACGAGTCCCCGCCCCGTTGGACCTCGACCAAGCGGTGAGTGCCTTCAACGACCCCGCCGCCACTTCGGTCCAACTCGAGCACGAATTGCTTGCTGACCGTCTGCACGCCTTGTTGCACGGTTCACCAACTCGTCTTTGGGATTCATCGAGCGCAACATGGGCCGCTGTCACCGAATCTGGACCACCTATCCGTCCTGAAGACGTCATGATTCTGATCAATTCACGCAACCATTTGCCCGACCTCGTCGAGCGTCTACGAGCCCGGAACATCCCCGTCATGGCTGACCGACAGGGTCTGTTGTTGAACCAGCCCGTCGTTCAACCCTTGATGGCGGTGCTTGCGTTGATGGCCCGACCATCCATGAGGAAGGCCGGTTTCGTGTTGGGGCGCTCTCCGGTCGTCGGCATGACTGAGCGGCAAATCCACGAAGCCTTCCTCGACCTTCCCACCGGCGACCCGGTCTTGCCCCAATTGATTCGTCATGCCCCCAACGAGGCCGTTGCGGCTTTGCTCGCCGACCTGCTTCAACTGATTCAGTGGGGGGCCGTTTACGATGTGTTCGATGCGGTGTTGGACCGATCGGATTTGTTGGTGGCCTACCCCGATGATGCGCAACGTCAGTTTGCCGAGGCATGGCTGGCCTTGGTGCATGGAATCGGTAAGGAAACGGGCCATGACATCTCGATGATGCATCGGCGCATGGTGGAAACGCGCAGCCTCGACGGAAAGGGACCCCAAGCGATCACCAAAGCCGACGCTTCCTCGGTTCAAATCATGACCATCCACGGCTCAAAGGGCCTCCAAGCTCCCGTCGTGGTGGTGTCTGGATTGTTCACCGCCGGCATGGCCGACGCCAGCAAATCCGTTCAAGACAACGTGCTGGTGACGCCCCAGGTGGTGGCGGGACGAATCCAACCTTGGCAAACCCGGGACCGACCTCACGACGGGTTGTGGGATTTTGCAAGTCAAATGAACAAGGCCCAAGACAAAGCCGAATTGCGAAGGAAATTCTACGTCGCACTCACCCGCGTCAAAGACCGTCTGATCATCACCGGGTCACCAGGAAATCGCTCAACGTTCGATGAGGTCAACGGGCCGCTGTCCGTTCGAATCGCTCCGGACCCGAGGACCATGGGGCGCATGTTGATCGAAGGGTTCCGTCGTGCAGCCTGGTGTGCAGGCGATGCTCAATCCCCTTGGCTCAAGGAGGGCGAGGCCGAGGCAGCCCAACTTCCAGCCTTTGAGCCGTTGAAGACCGAAACCCACCTCAATCCTGCGCTTTTGCTCAATGCCAGCCCCTTGGGCGAAGCAGGCGTGCAAGGCCTCCGTGTGTACCACCATCCTCGCTGCTTCGATGGGGTTCAACCCCTTTCAGTGCAACAGCGGGCCCGAGCGTTGGAATCCCATCTCGCTGCTGGTCCTCGCGCTCCTGCCCAATCACCTGTTCGGTTGTTGGTCGAGGAGAACATCAAGGGTGCAGCCCATCATCTCGACGCAACCCATCAATGCCAGCGAAAGTATTGGTTGGAACACATCAAGGGATGGCCGACCGAACCTTTCCGATTCCCTCGGCGAGGCGAAGAACCGCCGGCGTTGGAACCTTGGCCCAAGGCCACCGACTTTGGCTTGATGATGCACCGTGTTCTCGAAATCGGGTTGCGCAACCCGTTGAAGTTCCATGACGATACACCGGTCTTGGACCCGTCATGGGCGCACCCAAGCGAGGACGATTTGTCCTCTTCCTCCACCGTGGCTCGGGTCATGGAGGAATTCGGTCACGGTGAAGAACAAGCAGAAGGCTCGAGAGAAGCAGCGTGGCGCGATCGTTTGTTGCACCTTGGCGGGCTCATTGACCGCGGTCTCCTCGGCCGTTGGGTGCAAGGTGAAACCTTGAACGGATGGTCGGTTGAAGCGGTGCGAACGGAATTACCGTTTTTCCACCGTGAACAGTTGTTGATGGAGGGCGAAGCGATGCAGACCTTGCTTCCAGCCGATATTCGCCATGCTGCTACCATTCGCGGCATCAACATGGATTTCTCCGGTCGAGCCGATTTGGTGTTGGCGATGGTGAGCGAGAGCGGTGAAGGGGCGTTGCAGGTGGTTGACCTCAAAACGCGAGGATGTCTTCTGAAATTCAACGAGCAAAACCCCGGGGCGGGGCACGCTCTTCAGAAGAACCTCCCCGAAACCACGTCCACCGACCCTATCGGCGAGGAGGAGACTGAATTGTTGCACGAACATCGTCTTCAACTCACGCTGTATTCCATGGCGTTGGAGGCGATGGAGAACAAGAAACCGGTTGACCAACGACGCAGGGTACTCCCGCCTGCGTTGCTGTTGGGCGCAAACGGACGAATCGTGCAACTCACCGAAGAGCAGTTTGGTGCGGCCAAACGCGATCTTCTTGACCATCTTCAATGGCGCTCGGCCGTTCATCTCAATCCTTTGTTGCCCGAACCGCCACGGTTGGCTGCGGGAAGCGAGTTGTGCCGAACTTGCCCGTTCTATCGTGGTGATCTTCGTCGATGTGGACCGGAGGGTGAACCGCTTGGCTTCCGGTCGCTCATGGACGGTTCGCCGTGAGCACCAGCGTGCCGCTCCAACCTTCTTTTGCACCAACCTGCTCCGCCTTGATGTCAACGAAGCCAGCGTTGGCCAACCCCTCTTTCCAGGCTTCAATGGACAACGTCGTCATGTGAACTTCCAAGGAAACACCCCAATCCAAACTTGACGGGTTTTCGAGATAGTGGTCTACACCGATCACCAGTCGCCCACCGGGATTCATCCAGGCGTCGTGGACGGTCGAAAGGAAGGCCAACGGGTCATGCAAATAATACACGAATTCCATCGAGTGAACCAGGTCAACCGGTTCATCGGGTCGCCAATCGGGCAACATCGCTTGGGTGTAGGTCCCTTCGGGGTCGATGGCCTTGGCTTTGGCGATCATCGAAGGTGCCCCGTCCACGCCAGCGGCGCGCGTGCACAACGGGTGCTGGGTCAAGCGGCGAACCACCCATCCGTTCCCGCACCCAATGTCGATGGCAGAAAACGGTTCCTTTCGGCCTTCGAGCAAGCGGTCGAGCATGACCTCGACACTGGGCGTATGGCCGCGCTCCATGCCTTCATCTCGACCCGCATCGGCCCATTCGCTGAACAATTCGGTGGCGGGTCGCAGGCTCATGGAGATGGGCCTTTCACGGCTGTCCATGAAGATGTTCATGGCGAAAGGAAGATGCACACCCTACCCTTGGAGGTGTCATGCTCGATGCTTCAACAACGCTTGCCGATGTTCTCTATCCTGCTATCGAACCACACGCCAAGGGAATGCTTGAGGTCTCTGAACTGCACACCATCGCTTGGGAACAAAGCGGCAACCCCAACGGCATACCGGTGGTCGTCATTCACGGTGGGCCTGGTGGCGGCGCACAACCGTCCTACCGGCAGTACTTCGACCCCGAGGCTTTCAACATCGTTCAATTTGACCAGCGTGGCTGCGGTCAATCCACCCCGTATGCTGAACTTGAAGACAACAACACCCACGCTTCTGTTCGCGACATCGAGGCGCTACGGAACCATCTGGGCGTTGAACGATGGCACGTCTTCGGCGGCTCGTGGGGTTCCACCCTCTCGCTCATTTACGCACAACATCACCCGGACCGCGTCCTCAGCTTGGTGCTCCGCGGCATTTTCATGTGCCGCACCTCCGAGTTGCACTGGTTCTATCAGGACGGTGCAAGCCATATTTTCCCCGATGCGTTTGAGCCGTACCGCGACCACATCCCTACCGCCGAGCAGGGCGACCTCATCCGAGCCTATTACACACGTCTCACCAGCGATGATGTTGAGGTGCGACGGGCTGCGGCGAAAGAATGGACGCGATGGGAAATGGCCACGAGCCGCTTGTTCCCCGACCCGGAATACTTGGACAAAGCAGAGGATTTGGACTTCGCCGTGGCTTTTGCACGCATCGAATGTCACTATTTCATCAACGCCATCTTCGTTGAGGAGGCTCACATTTTGAACAATGTCGACGTCATTCAACACATCCCCACCGTCATCGTCCAAGGGCGATACGACGTGGTGTGTCCTGCACGGAGCGCCTGGGAGTTGCACAAGGCCATGCCTCACAGCCGTTTGGTCATGGTGCCCGATGCGGGCCATTCCATGGGCGAAGTCAGCATCGCCCGCGAATTGGTGTCCGCTACCAACGCCCTTCGCTGAGTCTTGAAGGCCGGCGAGGTCGGCGTAAACGGTGCATTTTGAGCGTCGGCTTGATAGGGAGGAGAGAACTCGCGAAGGGTGGAGGCTTGACCTCCGGGTGAAGACATGTCGGATGGAACCATCACACCAGAGGTCCGAATAAAAGAACTCGAAGAGGCCTTGGCCACCGAGACGGACCGTCTTCAGAAACTCTTTGCGGCTTACGAGACGCAGGAGAAGGAACTGGTCGATGCGAGAGCGGAGATTGAAGTTCTCGAAAAGGAAATCATCGATCGAGAAATCGAAAAAGAATCACTTGAATCCATCATCGCCGAGAAGGACGTGCGTGTCCGTGAACTCGAAATGAAGGCGACCAAATCATCGAAGCGAGTTGAGCACCTTGAGCCGGAACTCGACAAGATGGAGGAGAAGTACTCCCGTGAAAAAGACCGTTTGGGCAAGGTCTTCGGCATCGCAGAAGAGTTGGACAACGACCTTCGCTTGGCCGTCACCGAAATGAAAGCCCGCGACGACTGGTACGTCGCCCACATGCAAATCTTCGAAGACCTGAACAAGGCCATCAAAGAACGCTACGAGATGATCGAACGGGCCGTTGAAGCCGAACGCAAATCTCAGCACATGTCCCGTGTGTTCACCGAGCGCATGGAAGAGATGGTGCAAGCCCGCTCTGAAGAACAAGCTCAGGAAGAAGCAGAGGCTGCTGAAGCAGAAGCAGCCACGGCCGCTGTTGAAGTGGTTGAAGAAGCACCGGCAGAAGAAGCACCGGCCGAAACCGAGGAAGCACCCGCTGAGGAAGAAGCGCCTCCCGCAGACTGGGGCGACGGCGAAGACCCTTGGGCTTCAGAGTAAGGTGAGCAGATGGGCGGTTTGGCCCCTGGCGGCCACGGCCCGGTCTTGACCAATGTCATGATGGGCATCAGCGCGCTCATCATTGGCACGCTGATCGACCCACTCGCAGGTTTGGTGCCGTTGTTTGGCATGTTGTGCCTCATGTTTGCCGTGTTCCTCGGTTATTTTTGGAGGGACCCCGACCGTCCAGTTCCCCGAACCGACGGTGTCCTCGTGGCGCCTGCTGACGGCCATGTCATGTTTCTTCGTCGGGAGAGGGCGGTTGGTCAACGACCTCGCCAAGTCCATTTCGATGCCGGACAGGTCCAGTCAGACAGCGAAACCGGCGATTGGTTTGGCCAACCGCTTGACGAACCCCTTTCTTTTGCGACCGAGCAGCGCTTCGAAGCCGTTCCGGAAGGAGAGGAAGCACCAACCGACGTTTGGCGGATGGCCGTGTTCATGTCGCCCCTTGACGTGCATGTTAACCGTGCACCCGGTGCAGGTGTCATCGAACGCATCGAACACCGAACGGGCAAAGGTCGACGACGAGGGCCGTTTCGTCCCGCCTACACCAAAGAGAGTCAGTACAACGAGCGTGTCCGTTCCGTCCATCGTTTGGACAACGGCTTGCGAATTGAAATCACCCAAATTTCGGGAGCCTTGGCGCGCACCATCGTACCGTTTTTGCTGGACGGGGATGCCGTTCGGCGAGGTCAACGCATCGGCATGATTCGATTGGGTTCAAGAGTGGACCTTCGCGTACCGGCCGAGCGGTATCATTCATCAATCATCACCGCAGAGGCGAACCATCCCGAACACCCAAAGGGCATGCACGTGCAGGCTGGGACATCGGTGGTGTTTGAACCCGTGACGGAGGAAGAAGCATGAGTCGATGGAAACGCACTGTCCCCGCCATCCTGGTGTTCTTGGTCGTCAGTATGCCTGTGGTCTACTATCAATTGGGCAACTTGGTGTACACCCAAGCGGCAGCGAGCAACCTCGAGTGCTCGGGGCATTCGGCTCGAAACAGCCCCGATCACTTCAGTGTCGAACTGTGGCATGAAGACGTCACGACGGTGACGCATCAGAAGAACGAAACCCTCGCCGCCGCCCTTGAACCGTTGTGGTTTGACGCGTGGGAAAACGAGACCATCGACGTGCCCAACGAGGCCATCACGTTGGCCGCATGGGTGATGGAACACGACCCGTCCCAACCGTGGGTCCTCCTCGTCCACGGCATCCGGTCTTGCAAAGCCAATCACGAGGTGTTGATTCCCGCCGCATGGCTCCATCAGGCCGGCTTCAATGTCGTTCTCTTTGACGTGAGGGACCACGGCAACAGCACCGTCGAGGACGGTTTGGTGTCCGCAGGTCAACGAGAATATCGCGACCTCTTGGCGGTTTGGCAGTGGGTCCAAGACGAAAAGGGCGCTTCACCAGAACACATCGGCGTGGTGGGTATTTCGATGGGAGCAGGTGCGGCCACCATCGCCTTTGAGCAGGAGCCTGCGTTGCAAGCCGTCTTCCTCGAATCGCCGTTCTCTTCCATGGGCACCATCATCCATGAAGAACTGGAATTCGCAGGTTTCCCACCCTTCCTGAAGGACGCTGCTATTTTTGCAGGAAAGGTCTCGTCCGGAGACGATCTCGTGAAACACGAACCCATCAACGCCATGAAGGCCGTTGGAAACCGTTCCGTCTTCATCACCCAATCGTTGGAGGACGTCCGCATCAACATCCACCATGGACAGTCGATGTGCGATGCCGCCCAATCCAGCGTGAACGAGGACGGCTTTGTCGATTGCTGGTTTGCTTCATCCGCCATCGCCCACAACGACGGCGATCGTGAAGGTGTTCTCTCCCACATCACCTTGATGCTCACCCAGCCCGACATGTATCGAGACCGATTGGTTGGATTTTTCGAGGACAGTATTGGCACGCCCGATGCGGTGGTTTGAAACACAGGATACCGACGGAAGGCTGCGGTGAAGCCATGACCAAACCCAGCCCCTTGCTCGGCAACGGAGGGAAAGGGCTTCGTATTCACGACCTGGTCAAGGCACCGGCCAACACGCCTTGGGCGAAGGCGAAACAGCAGTCTTGGGATGCCAGTGAACCTGCAACGGTGTACACGACGCCCGAAGTTTTGGCGGACGGAACGCCGTGCGATGCCGTTACCGTGATTCTTCGCACCAAGGGCTGTCACTGGTGGTGGTCATCTGGTTGCAC
Source organism: Candidatus Poseidonia sp. (assembly GCA_049617635.1). Lineage (GTDB taxonomy): Archaea > Thermoplasmatota > Poseidoniia > Poseidoniales > Poseidoniaceae > Poseidonia. The sequence goes on along the minus strand of JBMZJQ010000006.1, from coordinate 29,959 downwards.
ATTTTGCGGCTACTTCAACGACACACGTGACGACGTGACCAACGAGGATTTGCATGCCCAATGGCAGGCAGCCAAAACGAAGTTCAACGATTTTAACGACCAAGCGATGGTCAAAGTCTACACCTCCGGTAGTTTGCTCGAGGACCGGGAAATCCCCGTTGAGTTTCAAGAGACCGTGCTGCGAGATTGTGCTGAATTGGGCAAAGAACTCATCGTCGAAAGCCGTTGCGAACAGCTGACGGAGGAGAAACTCGCGTGGGCCACATCGATCAATCCATCCTTTACCGTCGCTATTGGGTTGGAAGCATACGACGACGAAGTCTTGCGCTTTCACGTCAACAAGGGCTTTTCGACCGCATCTTGGGACCGCGCCGTGAACAACCTCGCCATGTTCAATCTCCGCATCAAGACCTACTTGATGTTCAAGCCTCCTTTCATGAGCGAAGCCGATGCCTTGGACCACTGCGTGCGTTGGATTGAAGCGGTCGCCGAGCGCTCCGATGAGATTTCGGTCAATCCGATGAACATCCAACGCGGGACGGTGATCGACCGCCTTCACCGCCACCAAGAGTATCGTCCCCCTTGGTTGTGGTCGCTGGTTGAAATGATTCGGCGAGCCCACCCCGCCATTCACCCGGAAGGGGGCGTGAACGGCGATGCCGACCAAGTGGCTCGGCTCATCGTCCATCCGACAGCGGGCGGGAAGATTCGCGGGTCGCACAACTGCGGTTCCTGCGATGGCGAAGTGGTGGCCGCCATCGAGCGGTACGCTGTTTCCGGTAGTCTGGAGGAGTTTGACGGCCTCGCATGTTCCTGCCAATCCATTTGGGAAACGGAACTTTCGCTGGAACGCCAACTTCCTCTTCCGCTGGGTCTCTCCAAACCGAGGCGAGGACGTCGCCTTGACGCCCTTCGTTCACCGTGAACAACGCCTTGCAGGGCGTGCTTTTTTGTCACTTCAAGTGGTGAATGTTTATCACCGCCCGTCCAGTCGGAGGCTTGACCCCTATGGGGTCAATTTGAGGTGCCACGCATGACAAACGCTCGAGCCCTACCCGACACGACCGTCGGGACAGGCGAACCCACGGCCAGCCGGATTGTCCTTACCCTGTTCTTCGTTGGCTTGCTTGGCCTCTACTCGTTGTTTTCAAACGTCTTTGGTTGGGACAGTTTGCCCCTTCTCGGCGAACTGGTTCCGCTGGTGCAAAATTTGGGTGGAAGCGGCATTTGGTACTATCTGATTGGCTTCTTGGTCGGCATTGGTGCCATTGTGGCCACCTTGGTTGGAGAGGTCCTTGCCGAATGATGGAGGTGTGATGCATGGAAACCATCTTCATTGCCGGCGGCTTCATGATTGCCGTCCTGTTTGCCCTTTCCCAAAGCCTCGCCAAGGGAGCAGGTACCGTTGGTCCTGCCCTCCAGTCCATCGGTCTGTTCATCCTACGAAAGAACCCGCCCGGTTTGGTCGATATCTTCGATGACAAGGACGGTAGCGGCTCTCGCACCTGGATGAATTTCGGGATGCTCTGGTTGGTCTTGGCCTCCGTTCTCGGTTTCCTCGCAGGTTGGCACAACTACGACCCAACCGCCCTCGATTCCCTTGCCAGTGTTGGTTGGTCCTACGACGACGGCTCAGCCCTTCGAGAAGCCACCGTGAACCTCCTGAGCATTGCCTTGCTGTACGGATTGGTCGGCAGCGCCATGGTCGCAGCCGCCCGAAACGGCAACGGCCGCTTGGCCAGTGAAGCCAACGCCTCCATGGTTGCCGTGTTGCTCTCCGGCGTCGTGGTGCTCACCTACCTCCTTCCGTTCGTCTTTGGCTTCCTCGATGTTGACACGTCCGAGAACCCCGTTCGAACCGTGCTGCTGAGCCTCGAGACCTTGGTGATGGGCATGCTCTTGATTCCCGTGTTGATCAACGTCCTCATCACGGTAGCACAGCGAGGCGATCAAGAGTTGCAGACCAGCGCCTGGTTCCTCATCGTGGGATTGACCGCCTACATCCTCTCGATGATGTACATGTTCTTTGGTGAACTCGCCGACGCCACCCAAACGGTGTGGTTCGCAGAGCGTGTCGCCCTGGGTTGGGTGCCGCTGGCCCTCATGTTCGCCGTTGGCTACCACGTGATTCCCATGGCCGCCAAGCAACCCATTTGGTCGGCATCGATGCGAACGGCCAGCATGTTCCTGCTGTTCGTGACCATTCCGCCGTTCTTCATGACCGAAGCCTCTGCGGGGAACTTTGTTACCAACCTCGGTGCCATTCTTCTCACGTTGGGCGTATTGCCCATCTTCGCCGCTTCCATCAACCTCTTGATGACCGCAGGCTCAGGATTGAGTGCTGTGGTCAAGCATCCCGGTGCCATGGCGGGAACCATGGCGTTCCTCGTGATGCCCTTCTTTGCCATTGGTGGTTACTTCACCGCCATGGACACCTTTGTTGGCACCGGTGAACTGGGCGAGATGGCTCACGCCATCAACATGGGCATGATGTTCACCGCCGGCGGTCTGTTGATGCTGGCTGGTGTGTTCTCCAACTACCCGCTCGCCATTGGAAAGCCGTTGGCCACCCCGTCCACCGGGAACCTTGCTGCTTGGATGGTGATGGTCGGTGGTGTCGCCTCGACCATTGTGTACCTGACCGGAGAGTTCACCACAAACGCCGTTGCATCTTCGAACATCGAAGACGTCGTGGCTGACAGCGGGAGTTTCTACCTCACCGGAGCGGGCTTGTTCTACTTGCTGGGCATCGGCACCATCCTCGCCACGATGGTGATGATTCGCACTGGCATTTCAGCCACCGGGCGTTCGATTGAAACCCAAGTTACCACCGATGTCGCCACGTACACCATGGTACCGGGTTCCTCAACCACCATCCGTGCCCTCATCGGGCGAGGCGTCGGCGTTGATACGGAACTGGTGGTCAGCGAAGCCGAGGAAAACGAGGGCGGCTCAACCGTCATCGCCGTTGATGCGGCTCTTCACAACGACGAAATCACCGAATTCCCGCCCACAACGGCCGGGGCCATGATCGAATTCGTTCAGTACCTCGTCAACACCAAGCAATCGGTGTTTGAGCTGTTCCGAAGCATGGACCTTGACGATTCTGGAAAGATTGACAGCCGTGAATTCCTCGCAGCCTTGGAGGCTTCCAATATCTCGGCTCTTTCCTCGATTGAAGCAGCCGATCTTGTTGAGAGCATGGATCTCGATGGTGACGGTGAGTTGAACCTCCCCGAACTCGATATCGCCATCGCACAAATCAAGCGAGACCACGACATCGTTCCCACTTCCGAAGAGGAGTGAGCCCCACAAGAGGGGATTTGGTTGCGCATTGGATTGGTCGGCAAACCCAACGTTGGCAAATCCACGTTGTTCAGTGCAGCCACGCTTGCACAGGTTGACATCGCCAATTACCCGTTCTGTACCATCGACCCCAACATCGGCGTAGCCTTTGTTGAAGCTCGATTACCGTGCCCCTGCAAAGACCTTCGAGAACGCCTCGAAGCGGAGGGGCGAATCGATCCTGTTTCTGCCGATGACCCTCGCCAAGGCAGCCTCTGTTCACCCCGAACAGGGTCCTGTGTCAACCACCGGCGTTCCGTTCCCGTTGCGCTGGTCGATGTGGCGGGTCTGGTCCCCGGAGCCAGTGAAGGTAGAGGGCGTGGGAATGCGTTTCTGGCCGACCTCGCCAACTGTGACGTGTTGATTCAGGTGGTCGATGCTGCTGGGTCCACCGACCTCGAGGGGCAGTTCACGGGAGCCACCTCATCGCTTGATGAAGCGGTTGAATCCGTCCATGCCGAACTTGCCTTTCTTGAAACGGAATTGGATGCATGGATCGGCGGATTGCTCGAAGATGGATGGAACCGAGGCGTTCGACGGGTTCAGGCAGAAGGTGAGAAGGGGCTGATGGCCTTCGTTCAGGAACGGTTGAGCGGGTTGGGTGCCACGCACGCACTGGTGTCTCAGGGGATGGCGTTTTTCAACGAACACCACAGCGTTGACCAACAACCGTGGGACTGGGATTCAACGACGCTTCATCGACTCGGCGAGAGCATGCGCCGTTTCCTGTTCCCCATCGTGTACGCCGCGAACAAAGCCGACCTTGCGCCGCAAGGGGTCATTGAACGGTTTCCCGACCACACGATGGTGGCGTGCATGGCCGACATGGAATTGGCCTTGCGAAGAGCGGATGGTGCCGGTCTCATTGCGTACCAGCCAGGGTCGTCCTCGTTCACGATTGAACCGACAGCATCGTTAAGCGAAGCGCAAGAAAAAGCGTTGATTCACATGCAAACCCGGCTCGGCGATTCCGGCGGGACCGGTTTGGCGCGGTTGTTTGACGAGGTTCTGTTTGACCGACTCAACCGCATTGTGGTGTATCCCGTGCAGGATGAAACACACTGGGTCGACGGTGATGGCCGTGTGCTTCCCGATGCCTTTGTGGTTCCTCAAGGGCTTCATGCCAAGTCATTGGCAACGCTGGTTCACACCGATTTAGGAGAGGGGTTCATTCGCGGCGTGGACGGTCGAAGCCGTCGCATCGTGGGCGCAGACCACGAATTGAGTGACGGTGACGTGCTAAAGATTCACGCCAAGCAATGAGCGTTTTCAGTGACCTTTCGGTCGGTCGTAGGCTGGCGTAAGCCGGGCCATATCACCCGAATAGCGGCCGCCTCGATAGATGAAGAGCACGGGCGCTGCCAGCGTGAGCAACAAGAGCAACCCGAGGAAGAACAGACCCCAGGGCTTGACGTCGGCGAGGGTCGCTCCCCAAAGCACCCACAGGAACGGGATGTAGAGGAAGATGCTGTAACGTCGCGCAACGGCCGAAAAGCGAGCGCTTGAAACACTCTTGTTGAACAAGACAGGAACGTCTTCTTGCGACACCAATCCCTGTTCAACACCGCAACGAACGCAGACCTGCGTGTTTGGACCGTTGCCGTGAATGAAAAACTCACGCGGATAGGTGCTACTGCAGTGGCGGCAGGCTGGCATGGTGGTCCCTCATCTTGGCCAGCGTGAAGGGATTCTTCAACCATCCGATGAAATCCCAAGGAATGCACCGATGAGGTCCGCTCCGTTGGGTGAACCGATGGATTCAGGGTGGGTTTGAACGCTGTGAATGGTCATCTCAGGATGGTGCAAGCCCATGTTGAGCTGCGTCCCTTGTTCGTGTGCGTTTTCCACCAAGGTGTGTTGACCGTCTCGCTCAACAATCAAGGAATTGTATCGTGTTAAGGTCACCAAGTTTCCTTCCATGCCGGCAAAGAGCCCTGTTTGATCGTGTTCAATCGCTGTGGGGACGCCATGGATTGGACCATGGGGCGAGGGACGAACCCGCCACCCGTCGGCAAGGGCCAAGGCTTGGTGACCGAGGCAAATGCCAAGCACAGGGCACGGGACGTCGCCTGAAAGCGCCATTCGAGCCAAGGCCATGGTCACCGGACAGTCTTCGGGAGACCCGGGGCCCGGTCCGAGAATCAAGTGCGACGGTTTGAGTTGAGCGAGCATGTTGCTCAACGCCTCTGCATCGCCAAGATGGGTCGTGGACGGGGACCGACCCTCCAACACCGTGACGTCGTGGCCTCGTTGAGCAACGGCGTCGGCGATATTGTACGAGAACGAATCGAGGTTGTCCACAAACAACACACCGGTGGGGTGCTGATCATTGAGAACGTCGTCCAGTGACCGGATAGTGCCCACATTGGTTGAAGCATTTCGCGTGGTCACGGACTCAATGGGATGGATGCTTAACTTCCCGGTTGGAAGCGACACGTGCTCCTCTCTCATCCAGCCGGCAGCCACACGCAGCGCTGCACCTTTCCACGCTGCTTCTTCGACCTCTTTCTCGGGGTCCGATGCGATGGTGATTCCGCCTCCTGCGCCCACCGATGCTCGCCATGTCGTGCCGTGACGATGTGCTTCAAGCGTGCGAATCAGAATGTTCCATGCAGCCAGGCCTCGATGAACATCGATGTAACCGATTGAACCGGTCCAAAACGACCGGGGCATTTGTTCCAGTTCGTCGATGACAGCGCACACCACGGTTCGTGGGCATCCGGTGATGGAACCGCCGGGGAACACCGATTGCAGCGCAGCAGCAGCCGTAGTGTCCGGTGCGAGCGTGGCCGAAATATGGCTGACAAGGTGCTGAACGTTGGCGTACGCTTCAACGTCAAACCGGTTGACGGTGATGCTTCCAGGCTGCGCAATGCGGGTGAGGTCGTTACGCATCAAATCAACGAGCATTCGGTGCTCTGCTCGTTCCTTCTCATCCACGATCATCGCCTCTCGAAGGGCTTGACTTTCCTCCATCGTTGCACCTTGCGGGCAGGTGCCTTTGATCGGCGACGTCTGAACGGTGGTTCCGTCGCACGCCAGCAAGGATTCGGGCGACGAACTCGCCAAGGCGAACCCAAGGTCTTCTCCTTCCACATAGGCAGAGAAGGGGGCTGGATTGATGCGAACCAACCGGTTAAACACGGCGAATGGGTGGTCGATTTCCCCCTGCCAGTGCTTCCCGATGTTGACCTGGTACACCTGCCCGTTGACGATGCCTTGGCGAACCGTCTCGATGTTGTCTTGATGGGTTTCGTCGGTGTGGGTGACCGCTTCACGGGCTTGGAAGGGTTGGTTGGATGGGGGTACGGTCGAGTTGTCTCGCAGTGCCAGCCGGGCTTTGTCACACCATGTCTCATCGTTGCCGAACACGGTGATGTCTCCCGAAGCCGCCTCAATCGCCACGCCGCTGGTCACGTACCACAGCACGGCCAACAACGCACCTTCTTCGGGCGGGTGCTGAAGGCGAATCGGTTGCGTCCACTGCACCAAGTCGTACGCCAGAGCACCCGTCCAGAACGGGCCTGGTGGAAGGCGGGTGTTGTGCGGTTCGGCAAAGGTTTCGGCGGATGTTTCGTTCGTGAGTTTGTCAAACAGGTCCTCGAGGTTGCGGGCGCGCAGGGTCACGCTGTGGTACCACGAGCCGTGTTTCCATTCCTCGACTTCAGCCTTGAGGAGCGGGGCCTTTTCGACCAGCCGAACATCGCCGCTGATGGGCGAGTGCGGTGGAGCTTCGCCAAGCAGGTCGCGTGAGGGTTGACGCACCACCACGCGCTTCTTGGCTGGAGCGCCAACCAGCGAACAGGAAGCGAGATGGGACGCCGGCCCGCCCGAAAGGAGGATGGTTTTGTCGGGCGAACCGTGACGAAGGGCCATCTTGCCAAGCAGACCCTGTGAGGTCAACTGTTCAACGACGGCCATGACTTCATCCGACACGGTCATGCCCCGTTGTCGACCACGTGTCCGCTTTGCTATAATGTTCCTCAAGCAGTCGACGGCATCGCTCAGAGAGGGTGGTTGATGTCCCGACGGGCTCGCCGTCCAGTGTGTTGACGCGACACACCCCCATCCCGGTTCCCACCAGGATGAGTTCAGCGCATCGTGCCACCATTCGTTCGTTCAGTTTGCCTCTCACCACGGGCAAACCGAGGGAAGGGAGGTGTTCGGTCAGGATGGAGGCGGTGATGCCGTCCACGCCTCCTTGTGAAGCATCAGCAAGCCACACCGTTCCGTCTTCGTCCAGCACCATCGGTGTGGCTCGGTCACCGTCCACGATGCCGTGCTCGTGCACCATCAGGGCAGCATCGCAACCGGCATCTTCGGCTGCTTGGTGTGCATCGGTGTAGGCGGCCCATGCACCGTGCTTGCAGCCGTTGGTTCGTTGGTTCCATCGTGGGGCAGGTACGGTGATGGCTTCGATGTCCTCGTTGCGAAAGGCGATGTTCCGAATGTCAATCGACCATTCGTTTTGCGAAGCCGAAACGCCGATTCGAACCAAACGCCAATCGGTTGAAGACGCCAAGGCTTCGTTGACCGGGGAGGTTTGCGGGAGCGTAATGCGAAGCCGTTGAGCATGGTCCTGCAAGCGTCGTTCGTGCCGTTCCCAATCGGCCACGCACCCCTCTTGGTTCAACAGCACCGTGGTGAACACTTCATCTCGGGGGCCATTGGATGCCACGAGGTCACCTCATAGCAGGTCGTCCAAGAACGATGTGTCGATCTCGGGCATCTTTGCTGGTTTCGGAGCGTCATCGAGCAGGCCATCAAGCAGGTCGGTGTTGACTTGAGGCTGCAACACCGGTTGCTGTGGCTGGTACACCGAGCGACCAAACGAGTCGGTTTGTATTTGGTTGGCGGCAGCAAAGATGTCATCCGCTTGCTGCGGACTGATGCCGGGCGGTGGAGCGGGCGCTGGCACGGTTGGCGCTGCGAGCACACCACCGTCTGCGCTCCACGAAGGGTCTTGGATACCCCACGTTGCTTCCTGCAATTCCCAATTCTTGGAACGCTTTGAGGCGTTTCCTCGTGAGCGGACGATGAGGACGAGCAGGAGCATGATGATGAGCATCATGCCAACAGCGATCAGGTTCGGTCCGGTGAGCAGGGATTCCAAGGAGAGTTGCCCGCCGTCGTCGGTAATTTGGTCGGTGGTTCCACTTCCGTCCAACGGATTCAATTTCACAGCCTCCACCGTGGATTTGGCCACCGTCTCGTCGTACGGTACAACGGCAACATACCAGGCGCTTGCGTTGTCGAGGCCGTCAAACAAGGACGGTGTGATGAGGAAGGTGTTGGCCGAGATGGTTTCGCCGACCATCGTCGCTTCGCTGGTGTCGCTAAACGCTTCTTGGGCGATGTAGATGTGGTACCCCTTCACCTTGGCGTCAGTCGAGTGTTGCCATTCGACAAAGACGGTCGTCTCCTCAAACCATGAGGCTGTGACACCCTTGATGTCGGGAAGGTACACGCCCGGGTCGGTGACGCCTTCATCGGTGCTCGCTGCGGAGACCACGGTGAGCATGGTTTCATGGGCGTTGCCTGAGGTGTCGCGAGCGACGACAGCCACCCAAATCTCTTGACCGGCGATCACGGGGATGTCACCCGTCACGACATCGATGGTCAACGGGAGCGTTGGGTTTCGCCCCAGCGTTGCAATTGGAATGAATTGCTGGTTCTGGCCGGTCACGGAGGTGCCAAAGTCGTAGGCAGCCCCGTACACCTCGTAGGCTTGAATATCATCGGCTTCGGAGAGGGCAAACTCCAGCAGCAGGGCTCCGCCATCGTCGTTTGGTCGGTCGGACAACTGGAGGTCTGTCAGCCGGTCGGGAGCGGTGTTGTCGTTGAGGTTGTCAATGGGCTTCACCTTGGCTTGGGTCAAATCGGTGAGGAAGACGTTTCCTTTCAAATCGTGAACGGTCACGGCGACGAAGAGTTCGATGTCCGGTTGAATGAGGCCTGGCTCGCCAGCGGTGATGGGGCTGCCCTCGGGCACGTAGAGGGCGTTGGAGAGCGTCAACTCGATTGGGTTGGTGCGCTCATCGATCCATTGCTTGTTGAACGTGAAACAGCCGCAAGCATCGGGGTTGGTTCCAAACGAGGCATAAGCCAAGGACAGGTCGGTCACCGGGACGTTGGCGACCCAAACCGTGTAGGAAGCGAAGTCCTCAATGGTCGATGGTTCCCATACGACGTCGATGGCGGTCCCGTCGTCATCGGCGTGGTCAAAGGCCAGCAACGAGGTGATTCTGGGCGGTGTGGTTCCTTGACCCACGGTGTTCTGGAAGGGTGTCACGGTGACGAGAAGCACATCGTCGGTGTTGCCGTTCAACCACACATCGTAGGCAACGACACCAACGGTGTAGACCTGACCGTCGATCAGTGGCACACCGTCCAGTGTCGAAATCAAGGTGCTCGTTTCATCGCAGGGGTTGAGAACAGCGGCCTGCGAGAAGCCATCAACGCTTCCTCGCGTTTCTGTTTCGTCGCTCTCCAGACCGCCCTGCTGCATGAAGACCGTGTAAAAGGCGCAGTCTTCAGCGGTGCTTTCGTTCCATTGAACGGTGATTCGACCACCTTCGTCCTCGGGAACATCGCTGGCCGTTGTGCCTTCAACGGGGTCGGGAGGTGTGTTGTCATTGAGTTCACCCGTCGGTACGATGGGGCCAACGACCGTCATGTCGGAGAGGTTCTCTTGACCAGCTTCGTCAACGCAGGTCAATCCAATCCACACCGGGACGCCGGGGGTCAGCGAAAGCACGGTTTGGTTTCCTTCGTTGGGAACATAACTTGTGAAGGGGGTGCGTCCAAGGGCATCGGACATGGGTGTCGTTCCAACGTAGATGTTGGTGCGAGCGAGGTCCAAGGCGGTGCATCGAGCCCATTCGAGTTCAACATCACCGTCTTCGCCGCTGCTCCCCACGGGTTGGGCGGCGGCCCATTCAGGTGCTGCGGGGACTTCGTCGCTGGGGGAGGCAGGTCCGAAAGGCGCTGAAACCTTGCCCCATCGCCCGTCGTTGTATTCCACGACCACGACGGCATGGTAGGCCGTGCCGTCCTTCAGTGGCTGTCCGTTGGCAGTTTCAACATCGGCCGAAAGCCGGCTGTGCAGCGAGATGGATTTGTCCGGGGCTTGACCGAGAAGGTTGAGTTCCGTTGGGGGCGAGGCCCACGGGCCTTCGTTGAGGAAAATCAAGTACCGAGCGAAATCCTCGTCGTGAACCAGCGACCATGAAGCGGTCAAGACGCCACCTCCATCGTCGGGCCGGTCAACCAACTCTTCCATGGCCACCGGGGTGTCGCTCCGGACGTAATCGTAGGTGAGGCGAACTTCCATGGAACCGTTTGAGGGTGCGTACAGGCGCAGGGAAACATGGCGTGTGTTGTTGTAGAGCAAGCCGTTGTCAACGGCATCTTGCAGGTTCAGGGCCAGCGATGGGTCGTTGCTCAAATCCAAGGTGACGTCGTAGTTCAACGACACCGATTTGGCCCAAACCGCGGCGCCGTCTACCGGGGAAGTCATGACGATGGGGACGTTTTGGAACAGCAGGTTGTGCACGCCGGCCGTTCCTTGCGCGGGATCGAGCGAGAACGGGTCGTTGGGTGAGACCAACGGGATGCTCATGCCCGGGTGAACCATGTCCGTGACGTTTAGCCCACCACCGTTGTTCATCGCTCGCAAGGTGAGCGGGAGGGCGCGGCGCATCGTGGCTTCGTCCACCGGCGGATATTGCCCGTTGGTGTACCATCCACGCAACCCGTTTTCGGTGGTGACCCAGATGTGGTTTGCACCCAACGTACCCTCAATGACATCGCCTGGACGAAGGGTGGTGAGCATGGCGTGATCGGCCGTTCTCGCCTCCACCAGCACGGCATCGTTCTGGCCCGCCAGGACGAGCACTTCGTTTCCGTTGCTCATCATGGACTGTACGGGGTATTGGTTTTGGAGGAGTTGCCGACCGTCCTCAAAATCACCGCTGGAGGCGTTCCAGTGCGTGAGGGTTCCCAGTTCGGTAGCGATGTGCAGACCCCACCAATCATCGGTCATCGAGGTGACCGTGTTGGAAGGCAACTGGTCGAACCGATGCGTGGAGGTGACCTGCTGGGTCGTTGGGTCAAGGATGCTCACGCCGGGGCGTTCCGTGCCGCGTCCGTCGTGGCTGATGAGCAACGTCGTCACACCGGAACTGGTGGTGCTGGCGACCAATCCCCACGCCGAGTTGCCCATGAGCCCGTTTGAGGTGGTGAGGGTGGTCCCGGTTCCTGTGCTTGCATCCCAGACAAATACACCGGAGGGAGTGGCCATGTAGATGTCGTTGCCAACGGCCACCACGTCTTCCACGATGTCACTGGGCAGTCCGTTTGCGGACGTGATGGAATCCATCCAGTCGTTGGTGGTGTAGTTCCATCGCCCGATACCTCCGTTGGTGGCGATGTAGAGGATGGTGCTGGTGTCAGCAAAGCCGTTCACGATGTTGGATGGGAGTCCAGCGATGAGTCTGCCGTTGCCAAATTGGTCGGTGCTGGGATTGAACACTTGGACACCAGGAGGGCTTCCCCCGTCACCCGCAAGACCGATGATGAGGTCGTTGTTGTAGAGGTGCATGGTGTCGAATTTGCCGTGAAGGGCACCCGACAACACCGAGAGACTACGGGTGGTGGTGTCCAACTTCAGCATGCCACCCGGGTTTGAGGCGATGTAGAGCTCGGTTCCGTCAAGATAGAGGTCGCTTGCCAGGGTGTTGCCGGGGAGGGTCCAACCGAATTGCCATTCCACGGAACCGTTGGGCAGGAAGGTTCCTTGCAACAAACCCGTTCCTGTGGCTCCAAAGTTTCCTGCTCCACCTTGAACGCCGCCAGTGGCTGCCCAAATATGGGTGCTGTTCGCCTGCATGGCGGTGACTTGGCCGCTGACCAACCCCGGAAGGTCAACCACTTTTTGCATCCCGCTTGAGGACAGTGTCGAAACGTGAGAATAGCCAGAGGAGCCACCCGCTTGGCCGATGAGCCACTGAGCGTTGCTTCGTTGCCACTGGAAGGACGTGACGGATGAACCGGCGCCGTACACTTGTGCTTGCAACGCCGTTGCACCGTTCGCAACCAGTGTGGAGTAGCCACCTCCAATGAGGTTTGAGCCAGACACACCGACGCCGTGACCGACGAGGAGTTGGGTGCCTGAATGAGCAAGACCGTCGTACCACACCCGATCGCTTGGGAGGTTGTGGCTTGCCGTGGTGAGACTGGACAGGAATGCATTCGTTGCGTAACTGTAACGGGAAACGGGTTGGTTGTCGTTGTAGTAGCCGATGTACAGCGTGTCTTGAGCGTCGCACGCTACCGACGAGGGACCAAACCCATCGAGTTGGCTTCGGTCGAAGTCCGATTGCACGCTTGCGTTTTGCAAGTCGATTCGAGCGATGCCGCCGTTACCGGCGTACATCGCAATGTTGAGCAATCCACCGCACATTTCCATCGAAATCGGGTAGCCGTCGGGGACATTGGTGGTGGAATCGGCGGGATAAGCGGTCCATGCGCCGGCAGCGTTGCGGTGAGAGATGATGCCCTCAACAAAGCCACCGAAGTTGCTGAATCGGGCGCCACCCACCACGAGGTTGCTGCCGTCGGTCCACAACTCGTAGAACCGGGAACCAGCGTTGCTCGGCAGCCCGTTGCCTGCCGTCCATGTGGCTTGCCATTGGTTGGTGGATTCGTTGTAGCGGAGGACACCGTCCTCGGTAGCGAACAGCGTTTCGCCGTTGTATTCAACGATTCCTCGAATGGGGAGGTCAAAGGTGTTCCACGAGTTGACAAGCGTTTGGTTGCTGTCGTAAAGGTCGAGTCTGAGCTCCCCCCAGGCCACCCAAGTGTTGCCCAGCGAGGATTCGTAGGCGGTGACCCGATCGATGGAACCGGTGGGCAGGATGTTGGTTGCAAAACTCGAGGTCGCCGTGTTCCAACGGGCGATACCGCCTGAGCCATCGGCGTTCCACCATTGGCCTGAGACAAGGCTGACCAACAGTTCATCACCGTGAAGTTCCATCTTGACCACATCGCCTCCGTTTTCACCTAACCGGGCACCGATGTCGAGGTTGCTGTAGGCGGTGAGGTTGGCCACGTCGAGCCGACTAACTTCGTCGCTAGCGGTGCTGGCGTGATAGTAGAGGATGTTGTTGTGAATGATCATGTCGTGTGGCGGGCCGTTGGCGGTGTACAGGCTGCTGGACCGCTCGATGTCGTAGGCTTCGCCACCGGTGGTGACGTTGATGAGTTGGAAACCGTCGTCGCCGCCGACCCACAAGAGGTTCGGTCGAATGTCGGCAACCAATCCTGTGACGTCGTCGTTGCCGCCGTCGAGCACGCCGTTGTCTTCGGTGAAGGGCGTTAACCACTGGTTCGAGGAGATGTTGTAGCGCAGAACGCCCAAGCCTTCGGTGCCGATGTAAGCGATGTCGCCCATGATTTCGACCACGGCGTTACCGGTTTGGGTGCCCTCTCCCCAGTTGGTGCTGTGTTGGAAGTTGGATTTCGTGACCAATCCAACGCCAGAGTTGGTCCCTCCGTAAACGTAGGTGTTGTCGACGCCCACACTGTAGGTTGCCCAATTTGGCATGCCGTCGTAGACGTTTTGACAATCGTTGATGGCCAACGACGACAGGGTGTACTTGCACAAGCCGATGTTCGTGCCGGCGTACAGTGAACCACCGTCGATTTCGAAGTCGAAAAATTGCTGTGGACGGGTCTGCCACGAGGAGCCTTGACCAAAACTCGTGGCTTGGTTTCCATCCCATTTTCGTGCGCCCTGTTGGGTGCCGATGTAAAGATTGGAGCCATCTGATTCGAGGGCATAGATGTTGTCCGAGGGCAAGACGCCGCCTCGATTAGCAGCCGTCAAAGGCGAGAGGATTTCACCCGTACTCATGTCCTTCCTTGCAACCCCGTAACCTTCCAAGCCAAGATGAAGGATGGAGGCCACCATGGCCACTGGGGCGTTGTTCACGCCGTTGATGCCCGTTGATCCCCAGGGCTCAAGCCAGGTGTCGTTGGTGATGTCGTAGCGCAACACGCCGCGATTTTCCGTGGCTACGTAGGCTGTGGAGCCGTACAAGGCGACGTCGCCGAGGAAGGAGGTTGGCAAGCCGTTGGTGGTGTCGTAGGAGGTGCACGCACCCGTGGAGCGGTCAAAATGGGCAAACGTGCCGCTGTCAAGCGAGACCACCACCGAACCGCTGTCGACAGCCACGGAGAGAATCTCGGCTGACGAAGGATAACATCCGTTGGTCCCGTCCCACGCTGTCATCGTTCCCGTTGACGGGTTGATTTGTTCAACGGCGGTCGGCGTGCTTCGGGCCACGAAGACATCGGTGCCGTCGGTGGTCAGTTTCCAAGCGTCACCGTTGAGTGACCAAGGGGTCAACCAAACGGCGTTGTTGATGTCGTACCTCGAGATGCCGGTTCCGTCGGCAGACCCGATGTAGAGCACACCGTTGAGTTCAACCACGCCCGTCATTTCCTCGGTCGCCGGACCACTGGCGAGGACGATGTTCTGCGTCAAGACGGGCGACTGTCCGGGAGAGAGGTGAGCCAATCGTCCGCTTGCGTCGTTGACCAACAAGCCGTCGGTCGATGGAGCGCCGGGACCTCCGCTGTTCCAGACGATGAGCGCATCTCCGTTCCCTGCCAAGTTGAGGTCGCTGAGTGCGTACGTTGTGGAGAACACACCGTTGCTGGTGTTGTATGTGTGAAGGTCGTCACCGTTGAGAATGAACAAGGTGCTACCTACACGCTCAATGCCACCGATGTCGTTGCTGTTGAGCCAGTTGGCTGACGTCCATGTGGAAAGCCAAAAGCCGGCCGCATAGTCAAATCGCCCGACACCGTTGTCGGTGGAACCCAGAAGGAGTTGATTACCGGACACGGCGATGTGCGCCACGTTGTCCGAATGAAGGCTGTTGGCTGTGCTCCATGTGGACAGGCCCTGGTTGCTTCCGGTGTCGTACCGGAGCACCCCGACGTCTTCGATGGAGGCGTAAACGATGCCGTTTGCATCGTGCATGGCGAGGGCTTGGGTGGGTGCATCGATGCTGGTGACGGTGATGACAGAGGACCATGCTCCCGCCACCCACTCGTACAAACCAAGTCCGTTGGAAGCGAACACTTCACCGTTGGAAGTTCTGTGAAATTTGTCAAAATCACCGGGGCCGAGCGGAGCTACACCGCTGCTATCGGTCAGCGACATGGCCCTGAAGGTACCATCGTTCATCAGCATGTGCAGCACGAGGTTGGTCGGGTCGACCACAAGATCGAGCACCCCGCCCTGACCACTGAACTCATGGACGTCAACGGTGATGGGGTTGTTGTTGGCGTGGAGCACGAGCAATCGGTCTTCTGTGGCCACGTAGAGCATCCCTGTGCTGGGGTCCACCACGGCGTCACGAATCAGGAGTTCAACCGGCATCAACGAGACCAGGGCATCGGCAGGGGCAAGCACTTCGATGATCATCTCCGTGATGGTGGCTTGCGAGGGAAGGTCCCATCCAGCAGCGGAATTGCTGTTGGGATTCAGCCGACCAGAGTAGGTGGACCCGGTGGTGAACCCGTTCTCCGTCCCAAGGACGCCGAGGCCTCGCCAATCAAACAGGGAGGTGCCCATGCCGTTGACGACAAGGTGAGGTTCTTCGATGGTCAAACCGTTTTGACCGCTGGCACGAATCTCCAACGTCACGTTGGAAAGTTCGGCTCCTGGAGCAAAGGCCAGGTCCCAATCGGCCGTTGCTTGAAGGCCGGTGAGCATGTCGGCGCCGGTCGCATCCAGGGAGACCCAGCCGGTGTCGTTACTGCCTTGCAGTGGCCACGTGACGCCGCTGGGTTCAGCGTGGGCGGAAACCACGGGCGTCGTGAGCAGCGGACCCATGGACATGAGCACCATCAGGACCACCATGGACAGGGCGCGTGGTCGCTGGCCCTGTGAAGAGGAGGTGGCACGGCCCTGTTTCATGGATAGCGGTGTATTTTCCACTTATTTGAAAGGAAGCCTTCGCTGACTGAACATTGCTCAGGTGGTTTCCCGTTTCCATGGCTCGATTGGGAGGCGACCCCCTTTGCTCCGAGATTATTGGTTGGTGGTCAAGCGAAAGGACGGGGCCCTCGTTGCCACTTCAGAGGACACCGAGAACACCCACTCTTTCCCCAAACGAATCAAGCAGTGCCTTGACCAACTCCAATGACCCCGAGGAAACGTGCTCGCACGGTGATGATGGGCTAAAAGTTCGTCACGACGACAACAACCTCGCACAACACTCAAACACTACGTCCAACCCGGTTCAATCGGGCTTTCCATGGCGATGAAGAAGAAGGACCGGTTGCTTCGCAAGGAAGCACTGGAATACCACGAAGCCGAACCTCGCGGGAAAATCAAGGTCGTTCCCACCAAGCCACACTCCACGGCCCATGAATTGAGCTTGGCGTACTCTCCAGGTGTGGCCTACCCGTGCCTTGAGATTGAAAAGCAGCCGGAGGACGCCTACAGGTACACCTCCAAAGGCAACTTGGTCGCCGTCATTTCCAACGGTACGGCGGTCCTCGGTTTGGGCAACATTGGTGCGTTAGCGAGCAAGCCTGTGATGGAAGGAAAGGGGCTGCTGCTCAAGACCTTCGCAGGCATTGATGTGTTTGACATCGAGGTCGATACTGAAGATCCTGAAGAATTCATCAACACCGTGGTCAACATTTCCAAGACCTTTGGCGGCATTAACCTTGAAGACATCAAGGCTCCCGAATGCTTTGAAATTGAACGCCGCATTGCAGAAGCCACCGATATTCCGGTGATGCACGACGACCAGCACGGCACGGCCATCATCTCCGCTGCTGCTCTCCTCAATGCTGCTGAATTGCAGGGTAAAGCGCTGGCCGACCTCAAGGTCGTGGTTATCGGTGCTGGCGCATCCGCTATCGCCTGTGCCAACCACTACGTCGCCGTTGGCGTGACGCGGGAGAACATCCGTTTGGTGGACAGTCAAGGCATCGTCACCAAAGCACGTCTCGAGGCGGGTGAACTCAACGAGTACAAGGCGGGTTTTGCCCACGACCAACCGCCCGGTGATTTGGCGGATGCCATGAAGGGCGCCGACGTGATGCTCGGGCTCTCAAAAGGTGGCCTGGTGACCAAAGAGATGGTGGCCAGCATGGCCGAGAAACCCATCATTTTCGCCTTGGCCAATCCGACGCCAGAAATCCTCCCCGAAGAGGTTCTCAAGGTCCGAAACGACGCCATCATCGCCACCGGGCGTTCAGATTATCCAAATCAGGTCAACAACGTATTGGGTTTCCCATACATTTTCCGAGGCGCTCTGGATGTTCGAGCAAGAGACATCACACAGAACATGAAGATGGCCGCTACTCGGGCGCTGGCGGCCTTGGCCAAAGAACCGGTTCCCGACTACATCTCAGCGGCCTACGACGGCGTTGTCATGCAGTACGGCCCCAACTACATCATTCCCAAACCCTTTGACCGCCGCGTGCTGATTTGGGAAGCCGCTGCCGTTGCAAAGGCCGCCATCGAAGAAGGGGTTGCACGTGTTTCCGAGGACGAGTTCAATTTGGAGCGTTACCGGGAGGAATTGGAGGCGCGTCTCGGCGAATCCTACTCCGTGATGCGGCAAGTCATCAATCAAGTCAAGGGTAGCGGAAAGCGCATCGTGTTCCCTGAAGGCGACAAAGAACCCGTCTTGCAGGCAGCCGCACAACTGGTTGAGCAGAACATTTGCCATCCCATTCTTCTCGGACCCGTTGACCGCATTGACCGTATGGTTGAGGAGTTGGGTCTTCATTTCGAATACGAGGCTTACGACCCACGGTACGATGAGCGCCGGAAAACCGAGTACGCCAACGACTTCTTCAAACGGCGCCAACGCAAAGGAACAACGTGGCCCGATGCCGCTCGGTTGCTGAAGAGTCGTCCGTACTTTGCCGCACAGATGGTCCAATCCGGTGACGCCGACGGGTTCGTCGGTGGCGTGAGTCGAAATTATGAGGACGTGCTTCGACCAACTTTGGAATTGGTTGGTAAGGCCGACGACGCTCACTGTGTGATCGGCTGCTACATGATGAACGTCAAGGGACGTACGATTTTCTTGGCCGATGCAACGGTCAACGTCTACCCCGACAGTCGAACGCTGGCTGAGATCGCTGTTCAAACGGCGAAGGTTGCTCGTCGGTTTGGCGTCGTCCCCCGCGTGGCGATGCTCTCGTTCTCCAATTTCGGCTCGACGAGAGCTCAACGAAGCGAGCGCATCGAAGATGCCGTTCAAATGGCCAGAACCCTCGATCCGACGTTGATGATCGACGGGCCGATGCAGAGCGACACCGCCCTCAACCCTGCCGTGCAAGAAGAGTATCCGTTCATGGAACTGGTGGGACCGGCCAACGTTCTCATCCTGCCCAACCTCGCCTCGGCGAACATCGCTTACAAATTGCTGGAAGAACTCGGGGATGCCGAAATGACGGGCCCGATCTTGGAAGGCATGTCCCATCCCGTTCAACTGGTGGCTCGCCAAGACGGTGTTCGCCATATTGTCAACATGGCCACCATCTGCACCGCAGACGCCATGCGCAAGGACAACTACTGGCAAACACTGACCGGTGGTCAAGATACGTCTTCGTAACGAAGAATGGGCCGCCGAGGCCGCCAAAGCGCACCGGTGAAGAACCCGGCACAGAGGCCGCCAAAGAGCAAATTCACCCAACCTTCCGTGGCGTAATCGCCCATGCCGCGCAAGATGGGGATCAGGAACGAAGGAACGATGCCCAACAGCGTCGTCCACACGACTTCCGAGCGAAGGTTTGCCCAGCGGTCGGTTTGTTCGGGAACCCGTTTTGGCTGGCCTTCTCGAACCGGTGTGAGCACCAAACGAGCCACCACCTTCGGCAGCGGTCGGTCGTGAGGGACACTGGTCATGGCGGTGACGTCCATGTTCTTTGGATGGACGGCAATGGCCGCCATGTGGGAGGCTGCAGGCCCCAAAATTTCGCTCGGGCGCGGGCGACCATCCATCATCGCACCACGTTGGTTGGAAGCCGGTGCATCGGCCAGCCGTTCCGTCATTCCTGGTTCAAGATTCAAGATGTTTTGATGGACGGCAGCCATCCACTCCGCTTGCGTTGGTGGACGAACTTCCCACGCGCCTTCCAGCGCCTCAATCGCCTGCTTGAACACGTGTCCACCCATGATGGTGATGGCGAGTTCATCAACATCCATCGAGGTGAGCGTCTCCATGGGACCATCGCCGTTGTCCTCTTCCGACTTCAAGCCCATGGCGTTGGCCACCTCGGCGGTGGTGAGCGGATGGGGCATGACAAAAAATGCCGGAAGAACTGCCTCGTAGGCAGGTCGTTGATTGGCATACATCCAGCCGCCTTTGGTGCTGCCGAGGACCGGCCTGCTAGCGGTCACGGGGACGAATTCAATCCCGTTGAGGTTGATGTTCACCCAATCGCCTCACTTGAGCGTCGCTTCCATTCGCCGATACCATGCGATGCCGTCCGTGTGAGATTCAAGTTGGTGAAATTGCGGAAACGGTGAGATGGAACGCATGTAACCGAAGGCCGCCATGTCCACGAGGTCGGGGGCTTCACCGCCGAAGAAGGGTTGGCCGCTGTGGGCTTGTGTGAATTCCGTGAGGAGGTCGTGCCAGAGCTGCTTTGGTTTTCGCCCGTCGTTCTTCACCCGTTTTCGTGCGATGATGCCCCACATGATTGGGAAGCCAGCCCACGCATACAGTCGCTTCGAAAAGAAACCGAATTTCTCGATTTTTGAGATGCGCGTGGTGGTCTTGAGCGAGGAGCCGAGGCTGCCGTAGAGAATGGGTACCGTGGCTTTCGAGAGGTGTGTGTCCACCCATGTCAACCATTCGTCCTGCCTCGCTTTGTCGCCCATGGCCGCCATCTTTCCGCCGTTGTAGGTCGCATCCAAATGCCTCAACACCGGTGTGGAATCAACGAAGTGCGCGCCTTGCTCGTCGGTGAACACGGGAACTTTTCCCCAGTCGCCGGCAAAGGCGACCTCTTTCTTGATCTTCATCCCGTTGACGGGGACGTACTCCACCTCCATACCGAGGTGCTCGATCATGCCTCGTACCTTCCAACAGAAGGGGCAGGAATGGAGGATATGGAGGGTTGGCGTTTGAGCCATGTTTTTCCCTGCGAGGCCTCCTTCTTCAAGGCTCGTTCTCGTCAGTATCGGGTCGCCAACCGGCTTTCCAGAAGTCGAGATTGTCCAACCATGCCAACCATTCCGTGTCGCTGCAGGTCAATAGACGAAAGGCACGGGCCTCCAACCCCTCACGAAGGGACGGCGCCATGTCACCGCGCTGTTGAGCGTCCATCCACTCCACTTGCATTTGGCGAATTTGGCGACGGGCTTCCTCGGGCTGGTCGAAGTTCATTTCACATGCATCCCGCAACTCAGCAAGCCAGGTGCGGGTGTCTTTGAGAATCGGATCGTTTGGGTTGGAATCGGCGCCTTTGCGATTCCCAAACGGCCACCATCCCATGGTAAGGCCTCGCTGTTGTGGTTCATGGACTTGTTTATTCTCCAACGAATTGAAGTGGACCGGCCTCGAGGATGAAGCATGGGGCGACTGGTGATTCACACGCACGGCACGCCCAAGGAAAAAGCGGCGAAGACCCTGCTCGAAATGTACGCCCAGCGTCTCAAAGCCAGCGGTGTGAAACTCGACTACCATCCTTCCAAGCAGCACGTGGATGCCTATGTTCGCCGCTTGCTTGACCTCGGAGGCACGGTGGTGTTGCTCGACGAAGGCGGTGAACAGATGGACTCGCTCACCTTTGCTCGGCGTGTTGAGGAGTGGCAATTGTCCACCGAAACCGTTCATCTCGCCATCGGGCCAGCAGCCGGTTGGCCAGCGAACCCCGAACTTGAGGCCATGGAACGATGTTCGCTCTCGTCGATGACCTTTCCCCACGAACTTGCAGCGGTGATGTTGGCCGAACAAGTGTATCGTGCCACGGAAATTTTGCGAGGAACGGGCTATCACAAAGCATGAAAGCACCCCGTCGAGACAGACGAATGGAGGGCGCTCATGTTTCTGGACGAGGCGATGGCCAAGACCTTGGTGTTGGTGGCATGGTTTGTCGTTTCTGGTAGCTTGCTGCTGGGGAGCCGCCATCAACCGTTTCCTGAAATTTCGGGAAGGTTTGGTTGGCTGTTGCTGTCCCTGGCCGCCTTGTTGGCGATCGGCGAACAAGCACCCCGGCCGATGCCGTTGACTTCCTTGCTGGTCGTCACCCTTGGTTTTGGCTCAGCAGGTGTTTTGGTCGGCGTGCACCACATGGTACGAACACGGCGTGACGTGTTTATCGCTCCGATGTCAGGCTTCTTCTTTTGCATCGGCGCAGGCGGATTGATGGTCTTGACGTGGTCAAGTTTGACGGTGTTTGAACACTGGGCAGGGTTTGTTCTCTTGGTGCTTCTCGGTGGCGGACAAACTTGGTTGGTCTTCCGCGGGTTGCTCATCGGCCGTCTTCCACTGGCATGGAGTCAAGCAGGTATGGTCGCTCTTCAGCGGGGCCAACTTCACGGACCTCACGGTGCCCTGGCGTGTTTTGAGCGGGGATGGGACGCCGATGAAGAACACCTCAATCCCATGGCCTACGCTGCTCTTCACCGCATCCACCTGTTTCTCGGCCAATCAACCGAAGCAACAACCTGGCTGGAAGCCTTCGAAGATGCAGGAGGTGAAGCCGCCGTTGCGCCCGAGTGGCTCCATGCCATCGACGCGGCTTTGGATTCCATGAACAGGCATTCTTCAGGCGATGATGCGTCCGATGCTGTCTCGGAAGAGGGCTGAAAGTGCCCTTTTTCGGGGAAGTATTGAGCATTTGAAACGAGGACTTATATCCCTTGACGCCGATGTAATACCATGAAACACATCGAACGGAACATCGACGATTGGCCCATGGGGAACATCCTCTGGTTTGCCGTGTTGATTTGGTTCTCGTCGAGTCTTCTCTCCCAATCCGCCTACATGGCCATCCACGGTCTGCCCTACGATTCGATCTCCATGCTCAAGACATTGGGCCCTGTTTACTACCTTGTTGTGCTGGTTGAACTCGCCATGTGGGGCGGTTTGCTCTTGATGGGGTATTACAAACTCTCCAAGGCTCGTCGCACGGGCGGAGCGACACCGCACTCAGCGCAAGCACACTGAGACGGGTGTTCGTTTTTGGCTCAAAAACAAGGATTTCTCATCTCGCCCCTCCGATGAATTGAAAGGGCGTCAAGTAGAGGCGCACTCGTGACTCTACCTCCGGACCAACCTTCTTTTTCGGGACTCCCGATGGAGTTGGACGAACTTTCACCGGATGCGGATATGCCGTATCCGCTCCCTGAAGGTGCGATGGTGGTGACCATTGAACAGGCACGGGCCTCGCTTGCTGAAGCCAGCAACGTGCTCATGGTGCTTCAGGCCATGAGTGATGAGGCCCACGACCTGACCGATGAACTGGAATTGCTGCTGGACCGTTACCCGATGACGCATCCGCACGTCATGGAAGTGGCCGAGCATCTTGGGCAGTTGGTGACGCAATGGCAAGCCAACGTCGAGCGATTGGAATCGGTCGGTGCACGCATTGTATCAATGGACCCCGGACGATTGGAATGGTACGGTGTGGTGGACCATCGCATGGCGTTGTTTTCTTGGGCGGTTGGTGAGCCAGATATTGAGTGGTACTATCGCATGGAGGAAGGTTTTCCTTCCCGCAAACCCCTCATAGAGGCATGACCTCGCAGCACCGAGGACGGCGACATGGTCAAGATCAATCGCGTGTACACCGGTGGCGGTGATGGCGGAGAATCGTCCTTGGTGGACGGTTCGCGTCGGCGCAAGTCCGACCCAAGGTTCGACGTTGTCGGCCTGTGCGACGAACTCAACAGCTGGGTTGGTGCGGTGCTGATGGAACTGGCGCGCCTACCAGCGCACGAAGACGGTGGTGACCGCACCACGGTTCAACGCGTGCAAACCGTGGCGTCAGAAGCGCTGTCACGGGTTCAAAACGAACTGTTCGATTTGGGTGCAGAGTTGGCTTGTCCACCGGACAACCTTCCCGACTACATGGTGCTGTTGTCCGAGGCACAAACCGATGTCTTGGTCCAAGAGATGGATGCTTGGCTCGAGCACCTCGAGGCGTTGACCAGTTTCATTCTCCCGACCGGTTCACCTCCCGTGGCCTTCGCCCACCTCGCCAGAACCGTGACGCGACGTTTGGAGCGGGCGGTGGTGTTCCTGGCGGAACGCGAGGGCGAAGACGCTGTCCGTCACGTGGTCAAGGTGTACCTCAACCGGCTTTCGGATTGGTTCTTCGTCTTGGGCCGATGGATGAGTGCAACGCTCAACGAAGAGGAAACCTTGTGGGTGCCGCTCGGGCAACGTCCCGCAGAACAGGGGGTTGCTCACCGGGTGGCGCAGATGCGTTCCAACGACGAGGATTTGTCGTCGATTTGATCACTGTTGGCCGTGCAGTTCAACGAACAAGCGCGCCCGTTCAACGATTGTTCTCGTCTCGTCGTGCGAGATGGTCTCCAGCGCTTGGTCCCAATCCAACCACAAGTAACCTCGATGTTCGTGGGAAAGCGACACATCCATGGTCTCGGTTTCGGCGACGTACCAGAAGACCTCCTTTTCCCTGCGCTTTCCCTTGTGACGATAGGTGTATTCCGTTCGCTCCTCAAACCCTTCAAGGATGTTGACGTCGCTGATGCCGGTTTCTTCCGCAAGTTCTCGCAGCATGGTGCTCTGCCGGTCCTCATCGTCGTCTTCGACGTGACCCTTGGGGAGGTCCCAATGGCCTTGCGGGTATTGAAGCAACAACACGGTGCCAAAGTTGACCAACACCACGCCGCACGAGGTCTCCATGATGCATCGGCGGCGCTTCTCGTTCATGGTCGTAACGGGGAATCGTCACCCAAGTTTGATGAATCGAGCCCCGACCCTCGTCCCATGGCCATTGAACCGCTGGCGGAAGGGGATGTTCCCTACTACCACCGAATCGTGGCCGATTCTGACATGGACGGGCTGTTTGGAGCAGCCGTGCTCAAAGCCTATCGG
This sequence comes from Candidatus Poseidonia sp., assembly GCA_049617635.1. Classification (GTDB taxonomy): domain Archaea; phylum Thermoplasmatota; class Poseidoniia; order Poseidoniales; family Poseidoniaceae; genus Poseidonia. Next base: position 5,498 of record JBMZJQ010000006.1, on the reverse strand, counting down.
CCCGAGGCTGAAGTGCTCTTTTCCCACGCCGCAGCCGTCCGTTCGGGACTGATGGACGAGCTGGTGGACCGCTCAACGGCGCTCGTGGACCTCCCGTTCCATCCCCAATGCGGCTGGTACGTGGACCATCACTTGACCAATCGACCCTCGGAAGCAGAGGCGTCGGCGTTTGCGCAGAACGGGGGCACGCAACATTGGGAGGACACGCCCTCCGCTGCTCGCCTCGCCTACGAATTGCTGGCCAACATCACCGATATGCGTCATCTCGCTCCCATGATGCCGGTGGTGGATGCGTTGGATTCAGGTGGGATCACCAAGGAGGACTTCATTGAAGACGGCCCGTTGCTGCAATTATCGAGAACGTGCACGTCTCGCGACCCCGCCTACATGCTCCATTTGGTCGACTTGCTGACCAGTGGCGCATCGTTTGAGACCATCGTCAGCGATGAACGCGTGCGGCAACGGATGGACGAGGTGGTGGCCGAGCGCACCCGGGCCTTGGAGCACGTGGCAGCCAACACCACCATCGTTGACCGTTTGGCGATTTGTCGCTTTGACGAAACTCCACTTCGCTCAAACGGGTATTTGGTGACCGCATGGGCAGGTGACCGTGCCGATGCGTGTTGCATCGTTCATGGCTATGCCGACGGCGACCTTTCCAAACCCGACCGCCCTCCTCTCTCGGCCAGTTTCTACGCCAACTCGTTTTTGCCAGAGGGCCAAGGAAGGTTCGACCTTTCTCGTCTCGCAACGGCGCTTGATCCGACCGGCGGAGGGCACGTGAATGCCTGCGGGTGCCGAATTCAGCCACCAGGATTGGCAGCCAATCTGGAACACTGGCTCTCCATGTGGGCGCAGCGGGATGACCTGCTGGCGCTTTGATGCTCAGAATTTCTGCATCGACGTCGTGTTTGTGGAGTTTTCAATGTCCTCCTCCACTTCCACCTCTTCAACTGGCGCCGACTCGGCGGCTGGCTTGAGTTTCTTGACCGTCGCCTTGAGGACTTCAAACTCAATTTCGAGGTCCTCAAGCGCTTCTCGGGTGTCATCAAGGTGTTTCTCAACACGCTTCATGACTTTGTTGACTTTCCTCAACGTACGGTCCTTCGCCATGAGCAGGCCTCAAATGAAGGTCATTTGAAGGTTCTCCCCGCCAAAAGGACCTTCACTCCTGTTCGGTGCTCAACCCTACCGTGTGGGCTGAGGTCTCGAGGTTTGGCTCTGTGGAGCCCTTGAGGAAGGACGGTGCCCACCAGTTCCACTTGCCCATCAAACGCATCGTTGACGGGACCACCAAGGCCCGAACGAGGGTGGCATCGATGAGGATGGCGAGGGCCAATCCCAGCCCGATTTGCTTGAGGATGATGACCGATGAAAGCCCAAACGCACTGAAGACCACCACCATGATGGCGGCGGCTCCGGTGATGAGGCCCCCTGTCTTCTGCAGCCCGTTGGCGACAGCGAGGGTGTTGTCCCCGGTTCGCTCCCATTCTTCGTGAATGCGAGACAGCATCAGCACTTCGTAGTCCATGGACAGGCCAAAGACGATGCAGAACATGATGACGGGATTACCTGAATCGATGGGTTGTGCGGTGAAATTCAACAGGGATTCACCGTACCCCCACTGGAACACCCACACCAGCATGCCAAAGGAGGCTGAGATGGAGAGGATGTTCATGGCGATGGCCTTGATCGGGATGATGACCGAGCGAACCTGAAGGAAAATGAGCAAAATGGTGGCGATGAGGATGAACGCCAGCGCCCGGGGCAAGTTATCGGCGATGGCGTCGAGATTGTCCGCATTGTAGGCTGCGAAGCCGGCAACGAGCAGTCGGTCGTTCTCCCCGGTGAAGTCGTCCAAGAAATCATCGCGGTCATTTCGGATGTCCTCCACCATCATTCTGGAATCGACGTTGGTTTGGGCCCCCACCAACTGGAGGGTGATCATGGTCGCGTTGTCACCCACCAAGGCCGAACGCAAACTTTCCCGCATGGCGACTTGTTCCGCAGGTAACCATTCGTCCTCCGTTTGCCAAAATTGCAGCACCTCGTCCACGGTCATGTTGGGTGACGGCAACCCAACACCGATGCCTCCCGATGTTCTTGAGTCGTTGAGCAACTCGCTGATGTAAGCGTGTTGAATCCTCAGGTTGGTCTCAGAAAGCGGGTCGGCTCCATCGGTATCGATGACGAGGAAGATGGAATTCGCTGCTTGGTCGGGCCACTGTTCATCGATAAGTTCCATGCCTTGCCGGGATTCATCGTCTGGTGGCAGGGCTTTCCACGAAGAGAGTGAAAATTCAGCGTAGGCAAACGGCAGGCCGGCGCCGATGAGCAGCACCAGCGTGGGAATGAGGACCGCCCAGGGCCGGTCCATCACTCGCTTGGCGATGCGCGCCCACATGCCGTCGTCTCGAGCCGACATGTCCAGCGCAAAGGGGATTTTGCCTTTGTTGACGCGAGGGCCCAACCACGCCATCACCGCAGGCAGGACGATGGTTGAATACACCATGGCGATGGTGACGGCGATGGTTCCGCCGATACCGAGCGATGGCAGCGAGGTGTTGGTGAAAAAGAGCATCCCCATCAGACCGATAGCGACGGTGATGCCGGAATAGAAGACCGCCTTTCCAGCGGTTGCACAACTCATGGCGGTGGCTGTTCGCACATCGTGGCCTCGGGCCAGTTCTTCACGGAAACGGTTCACCAAAAAGAGCGAGTAATCAATGGACACACCAATGCCGATCAGCGAGATGATGTTGGTCGCATAGACCGTGACATCGGTGACGTTGGAGAGCCAAATGGTCATGCCGATGGCGGCAAGCACCGTCCCAACGCCGACACCAACCGGCAGGAGGGCAGCGACCACGGAGCCAAACACGATGCCGAGAATCAAAATCGACAGCGGTCCAGAAATCAATTCAGCCTTGATGAGGTCGTTTTTGATGCGGTCATCAAAGGTCCAATCAATGGCGATACCGTCCGTCATCCAACCTTCAAAGCCGTCTTCGATACCAATCGAATCGTGGACGTCGTTCATGATGGCTTTCGCCTCCTTTCGGTCGGTGGCGAACCTCACGACGTTGATGGCGTAGGCACCGTCGTCAGTTTGCACAAACACGTCGTCTCGGTCAACGTCATCGGCCTGCCAAGAATACTCGATGGTCACGTCGGCACGGGATGCAAACGGAGCCAAGGCGGCAACAACCGCTTCCTGCCAGGCAGCGCTTGTGTCGTTCAAGGAAGGGTGATGGACGAGGTACCTGAGGGTCTGGCCGCCGTCGTCGCCGTCGGTGGCAAAGCGCTCCGAAAGAAGTCGCCCCGCATTGACCGATTCAACATCGTCTTCTCCAAATCCTTCAGCCCAATCAGCGCCCATGGACATGAGGCCGGTCATCAAGATACACGAGACAAGACCGAACACCATCATCGCCAATCGGTGGTCGTGGATGAACAAGCCGAGTCGGAAGAAGGCGCGGTTTTTGAGGACCTCGGGGTCGGTCGCACCTTCCATATTCCGACCGACCGGAAAGGTGTATTTGAATCGGCGTCTATGCTCCAAACACCATGTGTTGCTCCACTCACCTTCCTTTTGATTGAGGCACGTTCATGGACTGGGTGTTCTCAAGAACGGACATGAATCTCAAAGAGCACATCCGAGGCATTCCGGACTTTCCCATCGAGGGAATTCTGTTCTATGATATCGCCACGCTGTTGCGTGAGCCTGCTGCCCTCAAGCATTGCCTGGACGCTTTGGAAACACAATTGCGGGTATGGAAACCCGATGTGGTGGCGGGGATTGAAAGCCGCGGCTTTCTTTTCGCTGTCCCGCTCGCCCAGCGACTTGGCTTGCCGATGATGATGATTCGCAAGCAAGGAAAACTCCCCGGGCCAACGCACGCGCTCACCTACGACCTCGAATACGGAACGGACACCATCGAAATCCAAACCGACGCCCTCGAAGCGGGGCAGCGGGTGGTGATTTTGGACGATCTCTTGGCAACGGGCGGCACGCTGGCCGCCTCGGTCGAGTTGTGCACGTCGGTTGGAGCTGAGGTGGTTGGCTGCGGTGTGGTGATTGACCTCACCTTCCTCAACGGTCGTGATGCGGTGAACGCACCCGTTCATGCACTGGTGGCCTACGACAGCTGACGGTCGGGTTCAAAACCTTCATTTTTGGTAGTGAAATGCCTTTTTTGGCACCCGAAGTATATTAACCCCTCCATGATTAAGGTGTAACAACCCTATAGGAGAAATGAACATGGGATTTGAGCAAGATATTGGAAATTACTTCAAGTTTGAAGAACGAGGTGCCACCTTAAATGGCGAACTAAGAGCAGGATTAACGACATTTTTGACGATGGCGTACATCTTGTTGGTGAACCCAGCAATGCTGAGCGTTGGCGGTATTCCGTTTGACGATGCGTTGTTTGCAACGGCCATCGCCGCCTTTGTTGGCTGTGTGGTCATGGGTTTGTGGGCGAACCTTCCCTTCGCTCTGGCTCCGGGAATGGGCCTGAACGCCTACTTCACCTTCGCCGTCGTGCTCGGCATGGGCATCGATTGGAAGATTGCCCTCGCCGCTGTGCTGGTTGAAGGTATCATCTTCCTCATCATCTCGATTCCTCAAATCGGATGGCGAACCAAGATGATCAACGCCATCCCCAAGGACCTGAAGATTGCAACGGGCGCCGGTATCGGTATGTTCCTCGCCATCATCGGTCTTCGTGAAATGGGCTGGATTCAAGACGACGGCGCCACCCTCGTCAACCTCGCCACGACCGAGGCTTGGGGCGCTGGCGAGTACGCCATCTACCAGCACGGTGCCGTGATTTCCATGGTCGCCCTTATCGCCATTGCCGTCATGATGGCCCGTGGCATCAAGGGCGCCATCATCTACGGCATCCTCGGTGCGTCGCTCTTCGGCTGGCTCGTGGGTGCGTACGACCCCTACAACGACTTCGCCGCTGGCGGCGCAGGTTGGGGTTCCTCAGAAGCCGCCTGGCCTGAGGAAATCTTCGGGTTTGTCGGCATGCCTGAAGAATCACTCGGAGCAGCCGTTGGCGCCCTTGGGGATGTTGGCGACAACCTCGCTGACTTCATGCTGGTCATGATCGCCTTCCTCTTTGTCGACATCTTCGACACCGCTGGAACCCTCTACTCCGTGGGCCGCCAAGCCGGCTACGTCAACGAGGACGACGAACTCCAGAACTCGGAAGAAGCCTTCATGTCCGACGCTGCTGCCACCATCGCCGGTGCCATCTGCGGCACCAGCACCACCACCACCTACATCGAGTCCGCTGCGGGTGTGGAAGAAGGCGGCAAGACCGGTCTGACCGCCATCACCGTCGGTGTGTTGATGCTCTCTGGTTTGTTCCTAGCTGGCCTGTTCAAGGCCATCCCCACCTTCGCTGCCGCCTGTGCTCTCGTGATTATCGGCGGCATGATGATGAAGCAAGCCACCGAAATCGACTGGGACGACAAGGAAATGGTGTTGC
>JBMZJQ010000005.1:0-58110 GCA_049617635.1 Candidatus Poseidonia sp. | reverse complement strand
AGGAGCACCTCTCGGGATTTGTCCGACTCAAGACCCGTATTTAGCCCCATCGTCTGCAACGATGAGCCATTTAGCGCCGCAAGCGCTTGGGGAGAAGCAATTCCAACCGGTTGGCGAGGTCAGCGGGCAGGAAGTGAGGCATGCTGAGGTGGGTGGTTCGACCCCGTCCACCGGGGACGGTCGCCACGCGCGTGGTGATGATGCCTCCCTGTTCGATGTCCTTGACGTATTTCCACAACGTGGTGTGGCTTTTCGGCTTCTGCTCGTACTCTTCACACACCACGGCGTAGAGTTGTTCAACATCGCCCATGGTCATGGTGTCCTCGTTTCGCAGGCGCCGACACATGGCCAGCAGCACCAGCATGCCTTGGGCGGGAAGGTCGTCAACGATTTCCACTCGGTGGCTGGTATCGGTGGCCAAGATATCGTTGACCGCATGGAGGTCGTCCACCGTGATGGCTTGTTCGCTGTGGCCGTCCTGACGGAATTCCGCTCGTTCCGCAGCGCTGCTCAGGTATTCGATCACTCGTCGAGCATCACCGCTGTCACCAGCACGTTCTGCCAGCAACCTCATGATGCCATCGTCCCATGTCCCGTGCACCAATGCCAACGAGGCTCGATGACGGGCGATGGCTTCCAGTCCATCAACCGTGTAAGGGGGAACCCGGACATGGTTGGACTGTCCAAATTTCGATAACACCGCCGTTTCGAGGACGTCCAGCACCTGCTCTTGACTGATGAGGATGAGCGAGAGCGTTCCCGTTCCATCTTGGTCCTCGTCAATTCGGAGCAACTGGTAGAGCAATTCGTCCCCTGAACGACGCAGCATATGGTCCACCTCGTCGAGCACCACGATGAGATGAGTCGAGGTTCTGCGCAGCATTTTCCGCAAACTGAGCAGCAGTTCTCCCAACGAGAGTCCACGGTCGGGGTGACCGGGGTCAAACTGGTGGAGGATGCGCTGGGCAACACGCATGCTGGTGGAAGCGTTTCGGCAGTTCACATGAGCCACCTTGATTTCGCGTTTACCCGAGAGGTGGCGTTGTAAATCCCGACAGAAGGTTTTGGCGAGCACCGTCTTTCCGCTTCCCACAGGGCCGGTGATCACGGCTCGAGCCGCCCCTTCCGGCGTTCCTACGGTGGTAAACTTGGAGGCCAATTCGGTTTGGATATCCTCTCGGCCAACGAGTTCCTCAGGAACATAATCGAAATCCAACATCTCTGGATGGGCGATGATGAGCCCAGCGCCGATGCGGTCCAAGTACCACGTCATATCAAGGGAATGCTGTTGTCAACCGTTCTAAAAGATGTGGTTGTCAATTTCGCTTCCAGCGGCCCTTTTGGCAGGCAAGAGCGCACGAATCAAGGGATTTCGTCGAACTGATATCCGGTCTCCCACTGCTTTTCACCCAGCGCCACTTCGAGTTCGAAGGGGGTGATGAGCGGTTTGCGGTATTTGACGGCGTCATCGATGGCGATGCGAGGGCAAGCCGTGTTCACGAAGGCGTCCACGGGATAGAAGTCGATGAGTTCAGGACCAACGTGCTCGAGAGCGAGCAAGTAGCCTTTCTTGCCGTGCTTGGCCAACATGCGCTTCATGCGCAAAGCGAGTGTACGCCGCATTTGGCCGGGTTTCTCGCCGATCAAGATCCCAAACGAGTTGGCATCTTGGACGCTCATGATGAGGCCAAAACGCTGGCGGAGGATGCGCTCAATGCGTTCAAGGGACATTTCTTCAGCGTCGCCTGTGTACGGGTCAAGCATCGCCAGCGGTTTGCCCGTGTGAAGGACCAGACCGATGGGATGGAAATCGCCGCTTCCAAGGAAGAGGTAGTGGCCGATGGAAGGGTCGTCTCCGGAGTAGTTGCAGCCCAACACTTGCCCGGGGAACGAGAGGCGTGCGCCGCCGATGGGGATGGTGACGTCGAAGCCCGCCTTCTCCAAACGGTCATGGAAGTCGGGTAGGAGATGGAGGTGTTGAATGGAGCCCACCAAGCCGAGTTTGGTATCGGTGAGCGGTGCCATGCGCCCGACAGCATCCATGAACCGCTCTTGGGCCTCTTCCTCGGTCAATTCGGTGGTGTTGCCTTGGTCAGCAAGGCGCGCTTGGGCCATGGCCCGATGTTGTTCCAGCCACGGAAGGACGGGACTGAGTTCGGGGTCACCGTCGTAGGTGACGTTGATGAATTGCGTCGGCATTCCTGAATCGATGTTCATTTGGGAATGGCCCATGTGGGCGACCAACTCGACACCCATGAGTTGCATCTTGTCGTGCACCAGGTCGCATGCCCCGTAGCAGGGGTCAGCGGCGAGCACAACTTGGGCACTGGTTTCGGTTTCAATGGTGTCCATCATTTCAAGCGCTTGCATCTTGAGCCCTTCGGGCACTTGTAGAGCAATGAGTCGGTTGTCGTTGGCGCGAATGCGCTCCATCAACTCGTCCAGTTCGAAGTCATGGCGGTCGAGATCCATGTTCTCCCTCAACCCTGCGGCGTGGCCGCTCCCTCATGAAGGCACCCATTGACATTCAGTCGAGGAGAACCACCGTGGCACCGTCCATTTCGAGTCGGACCAGCGATTGAATGTTGATGTCCGGGTACAAGCCCTGGAGGCGCTTGAGCCCGCCGCCTTTTTCCACGACAGCGATGATTTCGGTGACGTGGGCACCGGCTCGACGAACACCTTCAATGACGGCCTCAAGGGTGCCTCCGGTGGAGAGCACGTCGTCGAGGATGGCAATGCGTTCACCTTCCTTGAGGTTGTTGAGGTACATCGCCCCCTTTGAGTAGCCCGTTGATTGGTCGATTTCGACCTCCCCTTCAAGGCCGTAGGAGCGTTTTCGTGCAATGACCAGCGGGATGCCGGTGGCCATGCTCAGCGGTGCCGTGAGCGGAAGGCCCATGGCTTCGATGCCTAGCAAGAGATCCACGTTGTTCCAATCCACCCGCTCAACGACCAGTTCAGTGATGGCGGTCAACACATCGGGGTGCATACGAGGCACGCCGTCGGTGATGGGATGGATGAAGTATGGATATTCGCCTTTCCAAATAACGGGGGCTGCTTTGAGACTCTCACGGAGTTGGGCCATGGCGTCGCTCATGGGTCTTGGAAAGGGTGTGAGTTCATCATCCTTCGGGATGATGCGGTCCCGCTCAGTTGGCGGGGTCAAAGCTCTGCGAGGTACTCGACGTATTCGTCGTGCTCCATGAGGTTCTCGAGGAGTTGCTTGTCCTCAGGGTTGACCTGCAATTCATGGGGTTCCAACAGAATGATCCAACCGTCGTTGTAGGCGGAATCGTTGACCAAATCTGGATTGATTTCCACTTCACCGTTCACGTCGGAGATGACGCCGGAAAAGGGAGAGGAAAGAGAGACCTTCTCGTCAGCACTCCACAGCGAGAAGAGGCTGCCGCCTTCGTCCACCTCGGTTTCGGCTTGAGGCAGAATCACGCGGAGAATGTCGCCGATTTCAATGCGGAGGAACTCACTCACGCCGATCATGAGTTTCTGTTCTTTTTGTTGGAACCACAAGTGGTCCATCGAATATTTGCGGTCTTGAGCGATTACGAACTCGACGATTTCATCATCCATTCTGTTTCCTCCTAAACGCGCCTTCCACAGGTGGTATATGAATACTGAGGAAGAAACTGTTTTTTTGAACGAACAAACGGGTTAAGAAACTCCACACACTCGGCAGGCTGGGGAGCGTATGATTTTCGGAGAAACCGACGAACAGCAAATGATTCGAGAACTGGTTAGGGACTTTGCTGAAACCGTTCTCGCTCCGACGGTCGAACATCGGGACCAAAACCAAATTCCACCCGCTGAGGAATGGCAAGCCTTCCTTGAATACGGTCTGCACGGCATCACGATTCCGGAAGCCTACGGTGGCTCACCCATCGACGATGTATCCGAAGCCATCATCATCGAAGAACTGGCTCGTGTCGATCCTTCGTTCGCCGTGATGTTCTGTGTCCATGTCGGTTTGTGTTCCATGACCATCGCCCTCCACGGCGATGAACATCAGAAGAGCACCTACCTCCCTCGTCTCGCAGCCGGCGAAGTAGGTGCCTACTCACTTTCTGAAGCAGGTGCTGGAACCGATGCCGCTGCCATGTCGTGCAAGGCGAAATTGTCCGACGACGGCACCCATTACATCTTGAACGGAGAGAAGATGTGGGTGACCAACGGTGCCCAAGCGAAAATTCTGGTGCTGTTTGCCAAGGATGTCGACCATCCCGATTACGGTTCAAAGAAGCACGGTGGCACCACCGCGTTCATCGTCGATGCAGACTTTGAAGGCTATTCGGTTGGAAAGAAAGAGGACAAACTCGGCATTCGTTCCTCTGACACTTGCACCCTCGTTCTCAACGACTGCAAAGTCCCTGTTGAGAACGTCATCAAAGGCGTGGGCAACGGGTTCCCCATCGCCATGAACGCCCTCGACAACAGCCGAATCGGCATCGCTGCTCAAGCGCTTGGCATCGCCCAAGGTGCATACGAGTCCGCCCTGCAGTACGCTCACGAGCGTGAAGCCTTTGGCAAACCCATCGCTCACCACCAGATGATCATGGCGTATTTGGCCGACATGGCCACCCAAATTGAAGCGGCCCGGTTGCTCGTCTACAAAGCTGCTTGGACCAAAGAACAGCACTACCACGCCGATGGACCACGCCACTCAAAGGAAGCCAGCATGGCCAAGTTGTTCGCCGGTGACACGGCCATGTGGGTGTCCGAGCGAGCCATTCAGGTGCTCGGTGGGTACGGCTACACCAAGGAATTCCCGGTTGAACGGTTCTTCAGAGACGCGAAGATCACGCAAATCTACGAAGGCACCCAAGAAGTGCAGCGAATTGTCATCGCACGAGCGCTGAAGTGATCACTGCTCTCGGCAAACAAGGCGGCGTAAGGCCACCGACCATGCGTGAGGAACCACCACGGCGTGGAGGTGCTGACCTTTGGAAAACACACGCTCGTCGCTTCTCATCATGAGAGCAAATTCAGCGCCGTCATCGGTCGTGCAGGTCAGGGTTGACCCTCCGGTGTAGGCCTCGGTCCCCATCAACGTCCGTTCGATGGTCTTCACGGTGAAGTTCACAGCGTACGCAGAGGTTTGGCCGATGATCTGTTCGGTATCGCTTCGCAGTTTGGCTTCCGCCAGGTGCTCAAGCAAGGCCGAGAAACCCTCCTCTTCGACAGCAACAGCGGGGGTGGCTGGCATCTGGTGTTCATCGTGTACCTGTTCGACAATCTCCACCTCCTCAGGTGCTTCAGGGGCCGCAAAGGCTGTGAATTCGCCCTCGTCGAGACGAACACCGTGGTGGAGAAGTTCAACGCGAAACACGCCTTCTTCGTCGGATTCAAGGACGAATTCGTCGAAGGTCGGCGAGTCCATTTCGTCGCTGCTGGTGACAAAAGCTTCGGTTTGGCCGGTGTTCGTGTTGGTCACCTTGGTTTCGTAGGCGTCAACCGGCTCGTTGAACGAGGCGTGGACCGTGATGGAATCGCCGACGGTGACTTCGTGTTCATGAATCAACAAGGATCCGGTGATGACGACGGGTTGCTCAAACAAATCATTTGGAATTTCAAGGCCGCTTGCTGCCAAAAATGCCATCCAATCAACGATAGGAATGCCTTTGTTGGTATCGGCTTTGACGAAGGAGAAGACGAGTTCAACCACCCAATCAGGGGGGCGTTCTCCTGTCATTGCGCCGAGAAGTCCTGCAAATTCCTCTCCCGAAATCATGCCGTTTTTATCGGCATCAAGGTCCTTGGTCAGTTGGACAGGTGAGACAGAGGAGGTTTGAAGCCAATTTTTGAAATTTGAATGAAGCAGTCGTGCCATGGTGTTTTTTTCACTGATGCTGCTGATTCGGTTTGAGATGGCCTGAACTTCCGGGTAGAAGGCTTCTTTTTCTGGCAAACGAATTTCTGCCATGCACCTCCCAACACCCGCCTCATCATCAAGATGATGCCTGCACATCAGGGGAAGGCCACGCTCGGCCAACCCTCATGATCGCCGTGTTCGAACGGTAGTCGGCTCAACAACGCCTCCATTTCGCTGACCAATGTGAAATCATGCTCGATTTGCAACCGGTGGAGCCATTGTTTGAGTCGGCCAAGGCGTATGCCTTGCGGCACGCCGGTTCGTTGCATAATCCAGTGCCCGTCAACCAGGCAATCGCCGGGAGATTGACGTGGTGGCATGGCTTTCCAAGCCTCAAAAGTCTCGTTTGACCGAGCAGGAGGTTGGTTGACCTCGCCGTGGAAAAAGGGGCCAAGCGGTTCAAGCACCGTTCGGACATGGAGATGGAGGGGGGCGTCTGGACCAAGCACGAGGTCAAACACCCGCAGTTCGCCGATGGTGGTGGCGGGCAGATGTGGCAATCGTTCGTGGAACAGCGCGCTTCCACGTTGAAATTCCTTTGAACTCTTCATCTCCGAGAGATGTTTGAGCAAAGCACTGGTCGGTTGTTCAATCATGAGGACCGCCACCCGATGGTGGGCCTGCAGTCCTCGGAGAAGGGGTTCATCCAGGGCTTCGAGCAGTTCGTGGCGAACGGTGGTTGACGAAGGCCAAACGACGGCGAGAACGCCGTCGCGTTTCATCTGACTCAAAATGGCTCCTGCATGATTCCCGTCCATGATTTTCTTCAGTTCCATCCACCGTCGTTCCACTGCGACCATCGAAAGCCGGTCCTTTCTGCTGATGACGGCGCGTTGAAGTTCGTCTTCCATGGACCACAGTGCTTCTGTCTCCCGGTTGAGAAAACGGTACGCCCTCAAGATTCTCAATGCGTCTTCTTCGCAACGAACCGCAGGGTCGCCCACAGCCCTGACCGTCCTGTCGTGCAGGTCTTGAATGCCATCATACGGGTCGTAGAGCAGGGCTCGCCCAGCGTCCACGGCCATGCTGTTGAACGTGAAATCGCGCCGACTCAAGTCCTCCTTGAGCGAATCTCCCCATTCGACATGCTCCGGTCGGCGACCGTCCCTGTACAGCGATTCCGTGCGGAGCGTGGTGATTTCGTAGTGGTTGCCTTCGCCTTTGACCGTGATGGTACCAAAGGCTGAACCGGTATCGATTGCATCGGTGCCAAACAACGAGAGGACCTCTTCAGGGGGGTGGGTGGTGGCAACGTCGATGTCGATCTCACCGTCGGACACACCGACCCATGCGTCACGAACGGCCCCTCCAACCAACCAAGCCCCGTGACCGTTGGTGCACAGTTTGTTGAGGATGGCGCAAAGGTCGTCGGGCAAGCCACGCAGCCATGCGCGCATCCGAGCAGGCACCGGTTCACCAACGAGGTCGGCTTCCACACCTGGAACAAACCTCGTATCACTGCCCATCGACCACGCCTCTGCTTTGTAGGCGGGGCAGGATGTGAAAAAGCATTATCGGACAGGTCCCCCTCCAAAGGCCATGGAGTGGACGGAAGAAGACGTGACGCTGGTTCCCCTCCAATGGTTGAAACCCCATGAAGAAATCAAGGTCAAAAACAGAGACAAACTTTTGGAAATGACCAAAAAATGGGGAGGTTACACCAAGCCTCTCATCGTTGACGTAGCCACCGGAGCCATCCTCGACGGACACCACCGACATTCGGTAGGCGTTCTCTTGGGGCTCAAACGCTTGCCCGCTTTGTGCGTGAACTATCTTGAGGACGAAAGCATTCACGTCGATGTTTGGCCACATTGCGGGCGTCAATCTCTCACCAAGGGCGAGGTGGTCGAGATGAGTTTGTCGGGAGGACTCTTTCCACCAAAGACGAGCCGCCACAGCATCGCCAACGACACGCCGCCGATTTTCTACTCACTCGAGACGTTGAAGGTGTTTCCTTCGTTTACTGGCCCTGACGAGTCGTGATCCATCCTTTCCATCGTTCGTTTCCTTTGCCCTGCAGGGTGACGCCGTGTTGGGGGGAAGGTGCGATGGTCACCTCCACCGAAGAAAGGATGCCCTCATGGCTCAATTCGAGCGCAACGCTCTCTCCTGCACGGCCTGCAACCAGTTGCTGGAGGTGCTTGGAGGAGTGAACACGAACACCATCAACGGCCAACACCTCGTCCCCAACCTGACTCAAGGTTCGTAGCGGAGAGCCTGCATGATAGGTTGTGATGGTCACTCTTCCCGTCCCGTCCCGTGTGTTGATGCCCAACCAACCTGGGTTTTCGATGGTGCTGGGTGGAGGCGCCAATTTCAATCGGAAGAACGACATCGCTTTGGTGATGTTCGGTAGGGCACGCTGCTTGACCAACCGGTCGAGGAAGGGGCCCATGCTCGAGCCGCCCGGGCAGGCTTTGAGCGTGGTCCGGATGTCCCTGTAGTCCACGCCGTGTTCAACGGCTTCGTCGGAGGCGATGGAAAACCGACGCACCACTTCAGCCATCAGATCGCAGGCACCAAATTCGTTGTTGTTTCGGCGGCGCAATTCAACGTCCAAACACAGCATAGCCAACTCGCCTTCAAGGTAGTAGGAAATTTGACTCTCTCTCGTATAGGGGCCGCTTCTATAGAGGTGTATCCACGCATCATGACTCGATTCGGCCAACGATTCTCGGTGCATGCCGTTGCCTTGTGTATGGCGCTTCATCTTGCGCTCAAAATCCAACCGCCAATCTTCTTCACTCCACGCTCCTGAACGAACACACATCATGTCGCCAAGCCACGAGGTTCCCCCCTCGAACCACCACAACAAATCGGTGTGGACTTCGGATTGAAGATCGTAGTCGAGGAAGCATTTGGGGCGGAGGCGTTTCACGTTCCACTGGTGAAGGTATTCGTGAGAAAACAAGCTCACGAGGTCACGATATTCTTCAGGATGGTGTGGGAAGAGGCACTGGCGAGGCATCATCGAGGTCTGGGAGTTCATGTGTTCAAGGCCACCACGACCCTTCTCGGTGAGATGAAGCACGGTGGTGTAATCCGGCCAATCGGGAACGCCAAACAGCGCATGGTGTTCTCGGATGATGCGCTCCATGTCCTCAACAAAGGCTTGGAGACGGTCGGCGTTGGGTTGGTGACCTCCGCTGTCCCACCACTTCAGATGATGGGTTCGACCGTCGACCACGTGGGTGATGGCGGGGTTGGCGTTGACTTCGATGATGCTATCCAGCAAGAGGTCCCGTCCTGCGGCAGAAAAGGACCATGTTCTGGCCTCGCCATCGCTTTTTCCGTCATTGGTCGCTTGAAGTTGCGTGGCCGGGGTCCAATCTGAAGGGGCTTTCAGTTCAACACTGTGGACCTCGTCCAAGCGCGAACGCTCCACACCTTTCTCGGGCCAAAACCAGGTAAATGGCGGCATGAGATGAAGATGGGTGGCGTCAAGGTGGTTTGACCGAACCGTCAATTCATTGGCCAGCAAATGATAGCGAAGGTGGACTTTGGCGGTGTTTTGACGCAAACGAACCGTGATGCTGTCCACGCCGACGCGTTTCCATGTCAACGCGTCGTCGTCCTCATCGTACGCCTCAAAGTCAAACATGTGCTGGATGGGTTCGCGAAGAAAATACGATCCCGGCACCCATCGGGGAAACCGCAACACCAACGACCGACCGGTGAAGGGCCCCTCGATGGTGAGCCCGGCCACCAAGCGATGTTCTGCTCCGTTGGTTGCATCGGCGTGAAAGGTGATGCCTGAAGAAGGCGTGCTCATGGTCAAACTTCGGTTGCGGCGGTTGATAGGTTCTCGCACGCCACCCTCAGCAACTCCTCAGAGGTCTGTTCTAAGAATTCAGCCGTTCGTCGCTGGACGTCTGCTTCACCAGCACGCCCGATCAAACGCTCCAGGAGTTTGCTCCGCTCGATGATGGGCAGGTGGGTGTTGGCGATGAGCGACCATCGCAACTCGTCTTCCTCCTTGCCTTGTTTGAGCACCCACCTCGCCACGGGTTCCAAACATCGGGCCTGAAGCAGGGCCTGAATGAGGGCATCGTTGCTCGAGGTGATGTGCGCGCGCAAATGGTCGGTCACGTCCTTGATGTGGAGTTCCGTTAGGTTGCCCACCGCATCAGCGAGTTCTTCAGGAGCGTGGTTTGCGAACCAAATCAAGAGCGGGACGGTGTGGAGGTGGCCGGCAAGAGAGGGCTTGATGTCCTCAATGTTGAGGTCCAAATCGCGTACCAAGGCCGCTTCAAGTGCAGCGTTGCGAACGGTTTCAACATCATCGTTCAGGAGATTAACCACCTGCTCAGGGGAGACATTGGTTGCTTGAACCGCAAGTTTTCGCACAGTGGGCGATGGGTGAGCAACAAGCACATCGTTGACCTCGTCGTCATTGAGCAACGACAGGGCCCGAGCAGCCTGTTTTTGGACAACGGAATCCGTGTCGTCAAGGGTGCGGATGCCCAACGCTTTCCCCTCTTGACCCAACCCTTCCAGCAGGTTGGCACCTGCTCGCCTCACGTCAAGACTTGGGTGGGAAAGCAAGGTACTCACTGCGGAAGGCCCTGCGGAGGAACTCCACATTCGGTAGGCGTCCAAGGCCTTGGAGACGAACCAAGGGTCCTCGTCGTCCAGCAGAAGTTCAAACGCTTCAAGAACGGTTTCATCGCCGTGTTCAAACAGGGTTCTTACCGCACGCCGTCGGGTTCGTACATCGCGATGTTTCAAGGACGCCATCGCCCGTCGAACATCGTTGGCCATGGGCTGGCGAAACCGCCGACCCTCATAGCCCTGTTGCGTTTCACTTAACGCATTTCCAACCACGCAAAAAACAGGATGATGGGCAGCAGATAGAACAGTCGTCGATGCATTCGATGAGTGGCTTCCATGTGTTGAATGATGGAGGCTGGCATCACTTCCACCGAAGAAGAGGTGCGCCTGCGGCGGTTGAGGTCAATGTGCTGTTCAATGTAGCCAAGGACCTGCTGGCGCAACAAGGGTTCTCTGCTTCGTGCTTCGCCTCGTCCGACGATGTAGCGGACCGGAAAGCGGTCGCTGAACGGCAAGGTTGCGGCAACGATTCCCAGAGGTTGGGTCGAATTGTGCAAGTCGATGCGGACGGTTCGACCATCGCTGCGTACATGGCTCAACGTGCGCCATTTTCCTTGACCCTCGTTGTATGGATTCAGGACGCCTCTCACCTCATCCACTGGATCTTCGGTTGCCAGAACGGGCGCTCGACGCAACCCGAGAAACGGTCCAAGCACAAGGGCACACGCCAAGGGCGTGATGCACATCAGTTGCACCAATCTCAGCAGAGCATCGGGCTGGGTCAGGGCCGAGACGACGGCGAGTGAGAATCCGAGGAAGAGGCCGATGAAAGCCCCGGCTTGCACACCGGTCCGAAGGCCAATCCTCGGGTGCACCTCCTCGGGCATGGCATGACCTGTTGGCTCTCGGCATTGAAGGCTTGCTCTGCCGTGAAAAGAATGAAGTGCGCTTAGCCGATGGTTCTCTCATGGAGCCCAACGGCCTACTTGACCGGAAACGAGAAGCGAAAGTTGGCCGATGGGTCATGGGAATATGCGGCTTCTTCTTTTTCTCCTTCTTCTTGGCTCCAATGACCATTGAATCGGGAGCCGTACCTGCCCTTTCCGCACGAGCCAATGCCTTTGATTACGCCAGTCAAGACGGTTGGGGGTCCAACGGAAACACCCCGGTTGCTGAACACGAGCACGACGGAGAAATGCACGGCCATGGTGCGTTTGACTGGTCCGAAATCAATCCATATGCTGGCTTCATTTATGCCTTCGGTGACCTCAACTGTCACCAAAAACACGAGCGATCATGGGAAGTTAACAACAACCAACTTCCAGTCTGTACCCGTGACATCGGCATCTTCCTTGGGATGTTTGTCGGCGGTGCGTTGTTCACCCGTCGAGGATGGAACCGATGGACTGTACGGGACACGTGCCTTTCCATGATCCCCGACGACTGGCTCGGTGGCGTTTACCAGCGAAATCAACGAACCATGCTCTGGTTGGCGTGCGGGATGCTGCTCTGTTTGCCCCTGATTGCCGATGGCTTCCTCCAACTCCTCACCTCCTACGAATCAACCAATCTCAAGCGTGTGCTCACCGGCATTCCCTTTGGTCTGGGCCTCGGGATTTTGGTGTGTTCCATGTTCTCTGCTCGCGCAGAAGCCTTCGTAGGTGCGGGAAGCGTTTTGTTGCCCGGAAACGCTTCGTTTGTGCTCGCCAAAACGAACGAGGCTCAAGAGGCTCACGAATCAGAATGATTCGGAGGCCGCATTGACCACCAGACCTCAAGTTCAGCAGCGGTGGTCGGCAGAGGGCATCCATCATGGCCGCTGGTCAAGATGGCCAGACGGTGGTGAATGTCGTCGACAGCTTTCTTCAGCGAAGCGGCGAGTTCTTTGCCATCTTCAACGGCGAAAATATCGTGAAGAGCACGCTGCCACGGCTCGGAAGGATGGGCGCGTCGCCACGACGCCAAGTGGGTGCGAAGGGGCCACATCGCCAACGTCAATCGCGAAAAACCAAGCCGCTCATCACGCAGTTTGAACAACTGCGCATCGGTAAAGGGGGTGTGGTGTTGCTGCTTGTGGACCCAGTTTTCCGCCAGGAGCCACTTGATGAGTCGCTGCGTGTGGCGCTGTGTGACCATGCGCACGGGGCCCAGAGAGGCGTGGAGGCGCGGCACTTCGCTTGAGCCGACCATCAACGAAAGGGTGCCGAGGATGGACCAACACGAATGGGCCAGCGGTGAGGCAGGGACGTCGTTTTCTTGGGCCGAATCGATAGGCCAATTGTCTTCGGCGTCTTGCATCCATTCCGCCGGCGATTTTCCTCCGAGCCATCCGATATGGATGGCGGATTGTTCTTGCGGTGCGCCCGGCAAACGTCGCTGTTTCTTCACATCGTGCACCAACGCGTTCAGCAGGTTTCGGTCCACTTCGTCTCGGTCAACGTTCAGCGGAAGTGGTTTTTTGTTGAAAAATCGACGAAGTTCTGAGCGGAGTTTTGTTTTCAATTCGTCCAATCCACCTTCGTTCATGATTGGACCAACCACAAAGCAGCTGTTGAACGGGGCTGGAACCGGGTCTTCACTTCCGAACATTTCATGGAAACCTTGGCGAATCGATGTTTGAATTTCTTCGGTTTCGAAGTATTCTTGCTTCTGACTGGTCATGCGAAGAGTGCCTGATCGAATGCGCTTCATGGCTTTTTCAGGGTCGCAGTCGATCCAAAACACGAGGTCGGGAACCATGGCAGCAGCGTTCATGCTGGCCACTTTTTCAAGTCCCAAGTCTCCGACCACACCCTGGTAAATCAGGGAGGAGTGAATGTTTCGATCGGAAACGACAATCGCCCCCCTGGCAAGGTGCGGGCGGATAAAGGTGTGCGAATGGTCAAGGCGGTCGGCAGCGAACAGGCCAGCTTCTTCCAACGGTGTTTTGTTGCCGAGTTTGACCGACGAGAGGGCCAACTTGCCCAGTTCACTGTGGCGACGAGGTTCGTGCGTCATCACAACATCCGGAAACGGAAAATCCCGTAGAAGTTCGCCAAGGATGCGAGCAGCTTCCCCTTTCCCTGAACCGTCGCCGCCTTCAACGGATATCAGGTACATGGTCAATCCTCTCGCCGGTCTTCAAAATCGTCCCTTGCAAAGACATTGACGACCATTCCAAACAGGATCAAGGCCGGTCCGATGATGATGAGACCCCGACTGAAGAGGGCGACGCCTGCAAAGTATTGACTGCGTCGGTAGTGTTTGCCGCGTCGGATTTCAACCCCTGCTTGGATACCTGCGAGTGCGGTTAGGATGGTCAGCAACCCGATGGCACTTGAGAGCCCGACGGCGTTGTCCAAGGTCCAACCGGAGGTTGTTTGTTCGTCGTTTTCTTGCCGCACACCGTCGCCGGGCTTCATGGTTACAGGGTCCAAACCGACGTTATCGGGCATGAAGGTTCGCTCCACGGTTTCGTACCCCTCTTTCGAGAACACGATGATGTGGACTTCTTGCTGAACATTTTCCATGGCATAATACCCGAAGCCGTCGGTGGTTGTGCTTTGGAGGAGCGCACGGGATGTGGCATCGAGCAACTCCACGGAGACGTTGGCTACACCGCTTCCATCGATGTCCTCAAGGGCCGTCCCAGAAATGTCAACGGACTCTTGTTCAGCAAACAACGAGGTGTTGAGGAGTTCACTGGGGTTTCCTTGGAGAATGAGGGCGCCGCTGACAATCCCGAGGATGCTGCCGATAAAAATCAGGGTTGCAGCGAGGTTTCGCCATCTGTCTGCGTCCCTGTCCAGCATCTCAAACCATTCATCGCGTTCTGTTGGTTCAGCGGCGACCTCGGTCAACTCCACGTCGGTGGAAGACACCACGAGTTCCTCGGGTTCGTGGGGCAGTGCGCCGGCCGCTTTCTTCGCTTGGACCCGCTCCCTGAGGGCCTTCATGCGTTGCTCACGGTCAGCGTCCAAGGTCTCCCCTCCAAACCGACGATACCGTGCGCGGATAATACCTCTTTGGCGAACCACCGCGCATGTGCATCAGGACCTCACCTCGCGTTCTGCAAGCGCAAGAAGCACACCGAGCACGCCCAGACCAACCATGGCGAAGACCAACTGGGACGTTCGTTGTTCGTCTTCAGTCGAGGGTTCGATGGTGGTTGGCAGGTTCGCCTCTTCTTCGAAATCCGACGAAACATCAACAAATGCATCGGTCCGAAGTCCCAATTCCACCAAGCGACCCACATGGCCCAGCGACTCAGCGCTGACCTTGTCAGGGGTGTCTTGCATGGTGTGCCAGTAGGAGCCAAAGGTTCTGAACTTCGGCTCTCCATAGACAGGGTCCATCACGTCGATGCTGGGTATGTTGAGGTTGTGGGCATGGACGTGGTCGTCGATGACAGCCACTTCGACATCGTACTGGATGATGTCTAGCCCGTTGTTTCCGTGACAGTCGGGTTCGTCGGCGACCAAGCCAAGGGCGGTGCCCAAAACCACGATGCGCTCCTTGAGGGTGTTGTTGCCTGGATTGATGTTTTGCAGCTGCAAATCGGCATCGCCCACCATGTCCAACAGCACGAAGGCGTGGGTGGCGTTGATCTCTTCCTGCGTGAGGTTTTCAGCCCATGCTTCAGCCCCAACCGTGTAGTTGTCGTTTTGGTCCTCTGCATCGTTCCAAAAGAGCACCACGTCGTAGGGCAAGTTCATCCCAGGGATGTGATTTGCAAGTTCGATGAGGACGGCGACGCCGCTTGCTCCGTCGTTGGCCCCCGGCACCGGTAAGGATTGATTGGTTTTGTTTTCATCGTGGTCGGCGATGTTGCGGGAATCGTAATGGGCGGAAAGGACGACTTGACCTGCATCGGGATCTGAACCACTCCACCGTGCTTCGAGGTTGGTGAGGTTCATGCCGTGTCGATGGTGAACGGTTTGCGTGACCGCCCACCCCTCGTTGTTCAGGGTGGCGGTGAGGTGATGACGGAATTCTGCGGAAGCGTTGGAGCCCGGTAGGCGAGGGCCAAGGTCAACCTGCCACTGCACGGATTGGTTCGCCTTTGTGCCGTTGAACGCGAGATGTTCGCTTGCAGCACAGATGGAATTCGAGGTGCTGGGCCATGAATCTTCGTTGGAGCTGCCGTTGACAAACGGTGCTGTAAGGCTCAATATCACCAGCAAACCGAGCACGAATGGAACGCCACGCGTGCGAGGTATCGCTTGATGCATGGTGATGCCTTCACCACGGACTCTTAAATACCTCCTTTTACTTCGGTAAAATAGGAATCCGTGCTGCGATTCCCCACGGTGATTCATTTGTCGGAACGGCGTTCTAGTCCAGCGATTTTGTTCATGCTCCTCATGGTGTTTGCCAGCGGTGGGCCTTTGTTCCTGCATGCCGGTGCTGAAGGCAACGCATCAACCACCGAAGCAACGACCTATCAGGCCGGTGGCATCATCATTGGTGATCTTGAAGAATTCGACCCCAGCACAGGAAGTGAGTATTTGTTTATTCACGAAGAAGAGCCCGTTGTTTCGGCCACATCCTTCATGCGTCAAGCCTGGATTGATGCCGGTCGCCCTGGTGTTGATTCGATGGTGGTTGAGCCTTCGATGGGCCGCTCGGCCGGGCGCGCATGCACCCCACACTCGGTCGGCGACACCCTCACCGTCAACACGGCGGGGGGCCAAATTTCAGCCTACGTTGCCAAAACGACCACCAGCGTGGCCTTCATCGTACAAAGCGGGCGCACGCTGACCTCAACCGTCCTCAACAATTTGGCCAGCACGTGGGATTCCACCATCTACCCGACCATGACCACCTACTATGGGAAGGACTACCAAGACGGCCGTGGGCTTGCTCCTCCCGATGTTGACAACAACTGCCAGGTGCAGATCATCATTTACGACATCGATGGTGCTTACAACACTGGCGGCTACTTTGCCCCCTCCTTCGCCAGCTCAAGGGAAGCCGTGTTCGTTGATTTCGCCGACATCACCTTGAGTTGGGGCAAATCCATTCTCGCCCACGAACTCGAGCACCTGCTGCACAATGCCCTGGACCCTTACGAAAACCTGTGGATTGACGAAGGCAACGCCGACGTCGCCATCTACCTCTGTTTCGGCGCTGACTCAACCCTGCGGGGACACGTCAATGCATGGACCGGCTCACCCGAGCAATCCGTGCGATGGTGGAATCAGCGCATTGCTGATTACGGAGCAGGCTACCTGTTCACCATGTACCTCGCCGAGCACCTTGGCGGTGGACCAGCCGTTCGGCAACTCGTTCAAGACTCAGCGACCGGTGGGCGAGGCGTTGAAAACCTGCTTCTTTCACCTCAAGCAGGCCAAGTGGGCCTTCTTGGTCGCACGATGAACGAGGCCTTTGCCAACTTCAGTGTGGCCGTCACCTTGGATTCAGATCAGGGCATTTACGGCTATCCAAATTTGGATCTCAATCCTGTGTGCACAGGCGGTGCCTTCTGTCGCGCCCAGCCCACGGAAACCAACAGCGACTGGTCCGGACCTTGGTCGTCCACGGGTAACACGCTGGAAGGTTGGGGCATTCGTTCGTTCAAATTCACCCCGGGCGCAGCCTCTCCTGCACCTTTGACGCTCCGTATGACGGCCGATAAGAGCCAATTCGACGGCGTTATTGTGACCAAAGCCACCACGGACGGCCTGTGGAGCGTCACCGACCTCAACTTCGTGAACAACGTGGCGACCGGCCTTGTGCCTGGATTTGGCAACCTGACCGATGAAGTCTGGGTCATCACGTGGTACGCCAGCACCGTGGCGGATTGTGACTACACCTCTTGCGGCCCTTCCTACCCGACCGGCGTGATCGATATCGAGGCTGCTCGAATCACTTCGCCCGCCACCCTCTCGCTCAACAACACCGTCCTCTCCGACCGGGATGGAGACGGTTCAGACGACACGGTGAACATCAATTACGGTGTTCTCTCAAACGCCTTTTTCGAGGACTTGGACGTTGAAATCAGCGTCAAAGACAGCTCGGGTCAACTCGTTGACACCATCACCGACCGCATCGCAGCCGGCGGTGGTGTCGATGTTCCCGGCGAGGTTCACTTCACGGCACCGTTGACCGACCAGTATGCCTTCGACCTCGTCATGAAGGACATGCTGGGTGATGTTGTGGACACGCTGCAAACCTCCCCACAACTGCTCAACAACATGAAGCCCGTAGCCAACGGCACGGTCTCGATGAACGACGTTCAAACCTGGGAAAACATCCAATTTTTGGGCGGAGGGTTTGACGCATGGGGTCTTTCTCTTGACAACAACACGTTGCCCTACCTCGATTTGCCAACCGCCTACGCGTGGGTGTTTGGAGACAACGGCTCTTCGAATCTGAAATCTCCGCTTCGTGCCTACACCGATGTGGGTTCCTACAACGCCACCTTGCGCGTCCAAGATCGTGGAGGTTCATGGTCGGAAACCCAACTGCATGCCATCAACGTCTCCGACGATTCCGAACCGATTCCAATCATATCGGTCAACAACGTGGTCATTGACCAAGACATTTCCTTGTTGACCGGCCAACGCATCTTGTTTTCAGCAGGTCGAACCGCTGACAATGTGCCCCTTGAGTACCTTGACTTCCAATGGGATTGGGGTGATGGAACCACCTCGGGCGGCATGGGGGTCTACTCCCAACAGCATGAATGGAACGACATCGACGGCGAAAACGCCACCTTCAACTTGACATTGACCGTTTCTGACGGCATCAACATCGGCACCAAAACCCTCCTCGTTCACATCAACAACCGATTGCCCGTTCAAATCTTTACGGAAACGCTGACCACGATGACCTACACTTCGCTGGTGATGCCGGATGTCTTCAAAGACGACGACGGAGTCTTGGTGGGCTACACGTGGACGTTTTCAGACGGCGTTCGAGTTGGCGCCGGAATCCCTGTACGCTCCGACGATTATTCCATCATCTCAAGCAGCGAGAGCAACCCGATTCTTGCGTGGGACACCCCAGGCAACAAAACCGTGACCTTGACCGTGGTTGATGACGACGGAAGCGAAGCAACCGCTGTGTTGAACGTGGTCGTCCTGAACCAAATCCCGGTGGCGACCTTCGACGTTCGCACGCTCTCCGCCATGGGCTCACGAGAAATTGATTTCCGTGAAGAGGACGGAGAGGTTGACACCGCCTATGTGTTCGATGGATTGGACAGCAGGGACCCCGACGGGGTGGTGGGCGACTCAAGCGACATTGAGGTGTGGAATTGGACGTTTTCGGATGGAACCTTTGGCGACCGCCCTCAAGTCACCCACACGTTCACGACGCCCGGAATTCACACCGTGACCCTGGTCGTCACGGACAAGGAAGGCGTGGAAAGTTTCCCACGAACGATGACCGTTCGCATTGCCAACCCCTTGCCGATCATCCAAGTTCGCATCCTCGATGGCTGGTTGGACGGTGAATTGATCACCACGTCCACGGTGTTCCCCGAAGGTTCCCTTCCCGATGATTGGTCGCACACCTTCAACGAAGACGGCGCCGTCGTGACCGCACCGAAGCGTTTGTTGTACTTTGATTCAAGCGGAACTCGAGACGGTGACCGACAATTCGAAGGCAAGTACGTGCCGTTTGAAACGGAATCGCCGGACTGGAACGGTCTGGTCGAGTACACGTGGGACTTCGGTGATGCCACGCCACTCGAGCATGGCGCCTCACCGTGGCACGCCTACACCCTGCCGGGCACCTACACCGTTTCGCTCACGGTCAGGGACGCCTTTGGAACAGGCGATGTGTCCCGCTCGACCTTCACCGTGGTGGTGGACCATCCGCCCGAAGTCAAGGCCATTTTCGTTCCGGAGAGCATTTTCAGCGGTTCTTCTGCTTCTTTTGATGCCGATATCCATGACATGGAGGTCGGAAGCGACATGGAGATTTATCGAGACCTCGATGTTGAGGATGGTTCCATCAGCGAGCGAGACGAGCGCATCGGCACCGATTACAGTGTTCGATGGGACTTTGACCTCGACGTTGATGAAGATGAAAACGGCAACGCTGAGGACGATTGGGTCACGCCCATCGCAGGGTCAACCACGCGAACCATCAACACGTGGGATGCGACAGGATACTACACCGTGATGGTGGAAGTCTGCGACGGCATGGGCCAGTGTGCCACGCTGACCGAGGACATCGAAGTGGTTCCCGAGCCCGAGGGTCCCCCTTCCCTGTCGGACTTTAGCGCTGAAGAGTGGAAGTCTTGGCTGGCTGACGCTGGCTCTGAACTGGCGACCTTCATCGCTTTGATCGTGGTTGCCCTCATCTTGGGCTGGTTGGTGATGCGTGAACCAACGGAGCTCGAAGAAGAGGCCAAGGAAGCGGCTGAAACGTACACCGATATCGAACACGTTGAGTCGCAAGGCGGACTGTTGGGCATGGATCACCACCAGCCGCCTCCAGCGCCGAAGATTCTCTCCAAGGACGAGCGTCGCAACGACGACAGCGGATACATCCGCCCGTTGCGACGACGATGAGGGAATCTCCTAAAACCGCCGACTCCACCATCAGGCCGGTGCAACGGATGCGATGGACTGCTTTTGCACTGTTCACGGTGTTCCTTCTCCCCGTGATGTCGTTTGGAGGCGGCTTGGCCCCCAACGCTCAAGCTGCCACAGGATGCGAGGGCGAGGTGGTCAACACCGAGTGGAACCAGACCGTCCAGCGTCACGCTCTCGTCCCGTTTTCTTCATGGGGAATGCCATACTATGGTTACGAAGATGACGTGCGAGCCAGCGACGATGACGGCTTCGGTGAGGACGAAGGTTCAGGAAAAATCCTCGGTGATTGGGATGAAGCCCTTCATCCCGAGGAGCCTTGGATGTACAACCCTACTTGGCCTCTGCCCACCTTGGTCCCGTTCACGGAAGGCCACTACATCACGATGCTCGTTGGTAACGACAGTGCTGGTGCCTTGCGTTTCAATCTCTCCAGCGCCCATCGAACCACGTTCTGTGTGAACCTCTATAGCGTGGCTGGGGGCGAATCTCAACCCGTTGACGCTGACGTTTATCTGATGACTTCGTCCCAATACACCCGCTACGAGGAAGTCTACAGAATGATTCACGGTGGGTGGTGGTGGAATGACATTGATTTGGCAGGTGGCGACAACAATGTGCTCAGCGATATCCCACCGGAGTGGCGAAGTTTCAATCCACTCGGCTGGCAATCTTACCGAGACGTCCATCAGTACGAATCCCGTTCAGAGGTGACGTTTTCAGTCGCCATGGACGCCCCCGAAGTCTACACTTCGCTGTTTGGAAACGACGAGTGGCAAGACTTCTATCTCGTGATCGATGCATGGGACAACACCCACGATGACGATGCAGGTGTCAGCGGACAAGTGGTCGTTGCCGATGTGACGGTGCTGTCTGAAGCAAGAAACGCCATCTTCCCGACATGGACGGTACCATTGGTGCTGTTTGCCTTGTTGGCTGCGGTGTTCATCGTTCCGCTGGTCCTCAACAAGCGATATCACAATGCTGGATTGGGCTCGGATAGCCGTGAGGAAACAACGGCTGTGCCCTACCTTGAACAAACACCCTCCGAGGCGGAGGGCGGCTGATTCGGAGAACGCCTCAATATTCCATGAGCGTCCAGGCGTTCTTGAGGTCCCGGATGTTCACGAGGCCCTTGTTCGAGAGTTTGAACTCCGTTCGCAACGTGGCGTAAACGAGGCTTTGACCGAGAACGGGCGCATGAAGGCGAGCCCAGTCGCCTCCGTTGCCAAGAGCCATGAGCGAGAATGCATGGGATGAATCCTTGAGTTCGTAACTCGCCTCAACAATTTGCAAGGCGTCTTGATGGTCGTTAACGGTTCCACAGAATTTGAAAATTTCACCTTCCTTGGCGTTCTCGTTGACCATGCTGACGAGTTCCTCTGCGCTCGGGGTGGTCGTCGTGTTGTGAATGGAAGAGATGACCTTCACGTTTGCTTTTTCTGCCTTTTCAACCATGGATTGACGGGCCTTGGTGTCGATGGAGAGCTCAAGGTCGACGCTGTTGACGCCCGAATCAATAGCCTGTTCCAAAATGGCCCGGCGGTCTTTTTCGTTGCTGGGGTAGTGTCCGCCTTCGTCCTTGGGGCGTACCGTGAAGATGACTGGGAGGGGGATGCTCTCTTTCAACGATTGAATGGAGGCTTCGACATCAACGTCGGCGAGATCACGAACGGCCCACTCCTCTTCGGGAGGCATCACGCGCTTGACCTCACCGTCTTCGCCCTCAACTTCTTGCGGTTCGGGCTTTTTGAGGTACAACCGGTCAAAGCGGACTTCAACGAAATCAGCACCTGCAAGGTTGGCACGAGCAGCCTCGTCAGCCATTTCTTTTACGGTGGTGCCTTCAAGCGAGACGCACACTTTTGGTCCAGTCATGTTTTGGCCCACCGACGACCTCTTCTTAACGCTCACGCTTGATGCTCTCGGAGGCGAGGGCGAGGAAAGGATGCTCCGCATTCAAACTCGAAGTCTCGTTTTGGAGGGTTGTTTGGTTGATGTGGCGGTGCGAAATTACGGCGCAATACATCGTTTTTGAGCCTTGGGGAGGGGTATGTTTATACCCTGTCAAGGGGTCTTTCTTTTGTAGGAGGATAAGGGCATCTTTCCGGTTCGAAAACACGCCGCAGCACCCCGATTCCACCTTCTAAATTGAGGCGATTTCATGTCTGAAAATTACGACGCAGATAGCATCCAAGTTCTCGAAGGCCTCGAAGCCGTTCGCAAACGTCCGGGAATGTACCTTGGCGACCCGCACGATGGCTCTGCCCTCCACCACTGCATTTGGGAAGTCGTTGACAATTCCGTCGACGAGCATCTTGCAGGATTCAACGATGTCGTCGAGGTGGTCCTTCATCCTGACCACTCCATGACGGTCCGTGACTATGGGCGCGGCATTCCTGTGGACACCCACGAAGAGTTTGGAATCTCAGCCGCAGAGGTCATCATGACCAAATTGCACGCAGGCGGAAAATTCGACAACAGTTCCTACAAGGTGAGCGGCGGATTGCACGGCGTGGGTGTTTCTGCGGTGAACGCCGTTTCCGAATGGATGGAAGTGGTCATTCATCGTGGCGGCACCGTCTACAAGCAACGTTTCGAGGCCGGCGTGAGGGCCAGCGAGTTGGAACCGGTCGGCACCTGCAACGACACAGGCACCACCATCACCTTCAAGCCCGATACCACCATTTTCACCAACATCACGGAATTTGATTTCGATCAAATCGATGGTCGCTTGAAAGAAACCTCCTTCCTGAACGCCGGCCTCAAAATCATCATCACCGATGAACGTGGTGAAGACCCGCATACTGTTGAGCATCATTACGAAGGTGGGATCGTTGAATTCGTCAAACAGATCAACCAGCGCAGGGAAACCCTTCACGATGACCCGATTCTGATCAGCGGAGAGAAGGAAATTGAGAAGGGGCCCGTGACCGTGGAACTGGCGCTTCAGTGGTCTGATGCTTTCAGCGAGAACATCATGTGTTACACCAACATCATCCGAAACAGGGACGGCGGCACTCACTTGTCGGGTCTGCGCTCGGCGTTGACCAGCAGCATCAACGGCTATGCCAAGCAGAAAAACATGCTGAAGAATGACAATTTGTCCGGCGATGACGTACGTGAAGGTTTAGCCGCCATCGTGAGTGTCAAGCATCCTGACCCTTCGTTTTCCTCCCAAACCAAGGACAAATTGGTCAGCAGTGAAGTGTCGGGAATTGTCCAAACCGTGGTCTATGAGAAACTGAATGAGTTCTTCGAAGAGAATCCCGGCGTTGGCAAACTCATCGTTGACAAAGCCCTCCTCGCATCAAAAGCCCGCGAAGCGGCACGCAAAGCCCGGGACCTGACGCGGCGCAAAGGCGTGCTCGAGGGCGGGGGCTTGCCCGGAAAACTCGCCGACTGTCAGTCGAGAAACCCAGAGGAATGTGAAATCTACCTGGTGGAGGGTGATTCCGCAGGCGGCTCGGCAAAAACCGGTCGCGACCGTCGAACGCAAGCCATTCTTCCTTTGCGAGGCAAGATCTTGAATGTCGAACGTGAGATGCACAATGTCGCCAAGGTGTTCCAAAACCAAGAGATTCAGACCATGATTCGGGCGTTTGGTGCAGGTGTTGGCAACAATCCAGACGACGAAGGTTCGTTCAACACCGAGAAGTTGCGATACAGCAAACTCATCATCATGACGGACGCCGACGTTGACGGGGCTCACATTCGTACGCTCATGCTGACCTTCCTTTGGCGGTTCATGCGGCCCGCTATTGAGGGCGGCCACGTGTACATCGCTCAGCCTCCGCTGTACCAACTCAGCAAAGGCAAAGTCAATCGTTACGCCTTCAGCGATGAAGAACGCGATGTCATCATCGACGAATTGCGTGGTGGGAATGAAGGTGCAAAGATCGGTGTTCAACGGTACAAAGGTCTTGGTGAAATGAATCCGGAGCAGCTCTGGGAAACCACCATGAATCCCGAAACCCGAACCATGCTCAGGGTCACCTATCGAGAAGCAGAGGAGACCAACCGGATGTTCGAGACGCTCATGGGCGAAGATGTACCCGAACGAAGAGCGTTTATCGAACGCCACGCCAAGGAGGTGACGAACCTTGACATCTGAGGAAGAAAGCAACGAACAGGACGATGGCGTTGCGGCCTCTGGTGAAACCATCCTCAACCATTCACTGAACACCGAGATGAAGAATTCGTACATCAATTACGCCATGTCCGTCATCATCGGACGTGCGTTGCCTGATGCCCGTGACGGCCTCAAACCCGTTCACCGTCGTGTGCTGTACGGTATGTTCGAAGGAGGTCATACTGCGGACAAGAAATTCAGCAAATCCGCCCGCTCCGTGGGTGAGGTGATGGGGAAATACCACCCGCACGGCGATCAGTCGATTTACGACACCATGGTCCGGATGGCTCAGGAATTCTCATTGCGCTATCCGTTGGTTGACGGTCAAGGGAACTTTGGTTCGATTGACGGTGACCCACCCGCTGCCATGCGATACACCGAGAGCCGTCTCGACCGAATCTCCAAACACATGCTGGATGACATCAACAAAAACACGGTTGATTTCCAGCCCAACTTCGATGATTCCGAGGCCGAGCCCACTGTGTTGCCCGCCCGCCTTCCGAATCTGCTGCTCAACGGCAGCGATGGAATTGCGGTTGGCATGGCCACCAAGATTCCCCCTCACAACCTGACCGAAGTTGCTGGTGCGGTGAACCTTCACGTTGACCGCATTCTCGAAACGGGAGAGGAAGGTCAGCCCCACATCTCTATAGATGAATACATGGAGCACGTCCAAGGCCCGGATTTCCCAACCGGAGCGAGCATCCACGGCATCGAAGGCATCGTTGACATGTACGCCACCGGCAAAGGTCGCTTCCAAGTACGTGCCAAATGCGAGGTGCTCGACGACGAAAACGGCAAACGCATCGTGGTCCATGAAATTCCGTACCAGGTCAAGAAAACCGACATGCTGGTCCAAATCGCCGAACTGGTCAACAAGGAAGTGGTGGTCGGCATTCGTGACATCCGCGATGAATCTTCGAAGGAAGGCATTCGCGTGGTTATTGAAGTCAAGAACAACGCCGACCCTTACGCTGTGTTGAATCAACTGTTCAAATCGAGCCGGTTGCAACAATCCTACTCCGCGAACATGATGGGAATTCTTGACGGGCGCCCCGTCTTGCTCAATCTTGGAACGATGCTTCACACCTACGTCTCGCACCGAGAGACCGTGATTGAACGACGCGCTGTCTTTGACCTCGAAAAGGCGCAGGCAAGAGCGCACATTTTGGAGGGTCTTGTCAAAGCACAGGACCGTATCGACGATGTCATCGCTGCAGGTAAAGCCAGTTCAAGCCGAGAGCAATTTGAGTCGGTGCTGCGAGGTGACGAAACGATGGCCGGTATTGCGCCGTTCGACTTTAGCGAAGCCCAATCCAAGGCCATCGCTGAGCGACGATTGTACCAATTGAGCCGTTTGGACGTGACGAAAGTCCAAGATGAATACGATGAGCTTAAGTTGGTGATTGCTGACCTCGAAGACATTCTTGGCTCACGCCCTCGTCGTCTCAAGATCCTCAAGGAAGAACTTGCCGAATTGGTTGACCGTCACGGTGACGAGCGACGCTCGTTCATCGACCCGATGCCGATTTCCATGGACCGTGAAGACCTGATTGAGGAGCGCGCCATCGTCATCACGCTCAGCGAAGACAACTACATTCGTCACATGCCGGTCGAGACCTTCCGGACGCAAAACCGAGGTGGCCGCGGCTTGAAGGGCGTGACCACGAAGAGCGAAGACACCCCGCAACTCATTACGGCCTGTTTTAGCAAGGACCGCTTGCTCATCTTTACCGACCAAGGGCGGGTTTACGGCCTGAAGGCTTGGGAAACCCCTCTTGGAAGCCGTCAATCCAGAGGCAGCCATATCCGCAATCTGCTCGAAAGCCTGCGTGAAGACGAAAACATCGTGAGCATCTTACCTCTCTCGAGGGATTTGCTTGACGAGCCAGACAACCACTACCTTATGTTTGCAACCAAGTTGGGCCTCATCAAGAAAACGGCCTTGTCCGAGTATGTTCGAATCAACCGCAACGGCAAGTATGCGCTACGGTTCAAAATCCAGGGTGACTCGCTCGTCAACGTCCGTTCTGCGACCAATGAACACAACATCGTGATGATCTCAACCACGGGTTACGCTTGTCGGTTCAGTTGCAGCGATATTCGTGCTTCAGGCCGCGTATCTGGTGGTGTGTACGGCATCAAAGTGGCTGACCGCAAAGGGTCAGGTGGAGGCATTGTCGCAGGCATGGTCGCCATGCTCAGCCCCGAGGAACACATCTTGACCATCTCCAAGCACGGTATGGCCAAACGAAGTGTCCTTGGCACTGGAGACCGAATACCGGACTTGGATGCTGAGGGCAACCTCAAGACGGACGAAAACGGAGAGACCAAGCTGACCACGGACGGGTACCGAATCACGCGACCTGGCGCCAAAGGCGTGCGTACGATGAAGCTGGATGAGGAACACCACGACACCATCATCAGCGTACGAACGATTCCTGACCTCAACGACCACCTCTTCCTGCTGACAAAATCGGGTATGATGATTCGAATTCGTGTCGACCAGACCAAGGAGACCTCAGGCAAGTCCACACGCGGCACCCGTGTGATGGAACTACGCGACAAGGACAAAGGTGGGTTCACTGATGAAATCATCTTCTCTTCGAGGGTTTCCGCCTCCTTGTTGGATGTTGATGATGAAGACGATGATGGGCAACTCCCCTCTTCCAGCGAAGAGGAGTGACCACCGAAGCGGTGTGCTGGCACCTGCTTTCAGCAAGCAAGCGACGCATTGAAACGGGAAGGGATGTTCTCAGCAATTGCGGGGGCAACTCGCTGCCGCAGGTGTGATGTTGATGGACGAGCGTTCACTGATATACGATTGGAACACGATTGAGTACGAATTCAACCGAAATGCAGCCAATCACCCCCATGGTGTATGGTTTGATGACGAAACGTTGAGGGATGGTTTGCAAAGCCCCAGCGCACGAAACCCTACGATTGAGCAGAAGATTGAGTTGTTGGGTTACATGGAACAACTTGGCATTCAGAAAGTCGACCTCGGCCTCCCCGGGGCTGGACCGTTTCACCGAGACCACATCGACGCCATGCTCACCCACATCAAAGACAACGGCTACAGCATTCGTCCTGGCGCTGCGGTCCGCACCCTCATGGGCGACATTGAGCCACTGGTGGAAATGCAGGCCAAACACGACATGGAAATCCAAGCCTCGGCGTTCCTTGGCACCAGCCCTATCCGTCAATACACCGAAGGGTGGACGATGGAGAAACTCATGACCACGATGGAAGCCGCAGTCTCTTATGCGGTTGAAAACGACGTGCCGGTCATGTTCGTCACCGAAGACACCACACGGTCCAACCCAGAGGATGTCAAAGCCATCTATCAGCGAGCCATGGAATTGGGCGTTCGTCGCTTGTGCGTTTGCGACACCTGCGGTCACGTGACGCCCAACGGCGTGAAGAAACTCTTGCACTTCATTGACGAAGAAGTCATCAAAGACGCAGGATACCAGCGCCGAGAGATCGAGGTTAACTGGCACGGTCATCAAGACCGCGGCCTCGGCGTTGCAAACAACATTGCAGCGGTTGAGGCTGGAGCGGATGTCATTCACGGAACCGCCCTTGGTGTAGGGGAGCGAGCCGGGAACGCTCCATTGGACCAAACCCTGGTCAATCTGAAATTGATGGGCGTTATCGACAACGACCTGACCTTGCTTGACACCTACATGCAGAAGGCCAACGAATACATCGAAGTGCCGCTGCCACGCAACTACCCTGTCTTTGGCGAGGATGCCTTTGAAACAGGTACAGGTGTGCACGCCTCGGCGGTCATCAAGGCCATGCGAAAGGGCGACCACTGGCTGGCAGACCGTGTGTATTCAGGCGTCCCTGCCGGTGACTTCGGCCTCAAGCAGGTGATCCGCATTGGCCACATGTCGGGACGTTCCAACATCGTTTGGTGGCTTGAACAGAACGGTATCGAGGCCAACGACGACCTCGTGGCCCATTTGTTCGAAGTGGCCAAAGGTCAGAAGCGAAACATGTTGGATGAAGAAATCCACGCCGCCGTTGCTGCCTTCGCTGGCCAGTGATCAGGCGTCTTCTTCTTCGAAATCCTTCTCGTCGTTGGTGATTTTCGAGCCAATCCACTCGGAATCAACACCGCCACCGCTCCACTCCCCGTCGAGGGAAATCTCGTTGATTTCGTGTTCCTCGCGCCATACCCTGTCTTCTTGGCTGCCGTTGACGATGAAATGACCGTTCGCATCAATTTGTTCTTCAAGCAGTGAAAAGTGCTTTGAAATCGGAAGGAAATGCCCAACAGGCATACCTGCAGCCGTGAACGGATTGGTTGCAGCCCCGATGATCAACCCGTCCTCTGGGGCAACAATGTCCACGGTCATGCCGGGTGTGGCTGGGTCGGAAATGGTGGCCACAACCTCGCCTTCTCGCATCACGCTGCCTGCAGAAACGAACATGTCCAGCAGACCTCCCTCGGCCGCACGCAACCAAATCGAGCCGCTGGCCATGATGCGGAATTTCGGTCGCTGAGGGTTTCCGGGCACCATGCGCATGGAGCGAAGGGCGTTCATGATACCGTGCACGGCGACCTTCACCGATTGGTCGCCGAGGAAATCAGCACCGCCGCCTTCGTAGGTGATGACGGGAATGTCGGCGGCGTTGGCGGTACGGCGGAGGGTTCCTTTGGGAGGCACGGAATCAAGGAGGATTTCAATCCCAAAGGATTTCGCGAGTAAGTATGAACTTGTATGAGTCAAGTCGACACGGACTTGAGGCATATTGGTGCGTCCTTTGGCAGCGCTATGGAGGTCGATGATGGCGTCGCTGTCCTCCACCAGGCTCTTCCAAATTTGGTCCGCAACCCGCTTGGTGGTTGAGCCACCGGGGTCGCCGGGGAATTGGCGGTTGAGGTCGCGTCCGTCGGGGAAATACCGTGATTTCATCCGGTATCCTGGTAGGTTCACCACCGGAACGATACGCAAGGTGCCGGCCATGGTCTTGGGATCCAACGGCTTGCCTTCATCGGTGAAGGCGTTGCTGAGCAGGTGGGTGCACGCAGAAGGTCCAGTCAACTCGTCCCCGTGGATACCTCCCAAAATCGTGATGCAGGGGCCCGGGCGCGAGCCGTGGATGATGGTGACCGGAACGGGCCAGCGGTCGCCAAGGTTCACGTCCAACAGCGGCAACTGGATGGTTCGCAAAGTGCCGGGTTTGATGCGCTTACGATAAAACCGCACATCGCCCCAGTCGGAGGTCCTGTCCCACTCAGGGCGATCTTCGGTTTGGTGAGCCTTCATGGCCTCATCGATGGCCATGCGCCGCCGTTTTGGTAGTTCGTGGGCCACGCGTACCTTTCGGACGGTTTTCTTCCCCCGCCCTGCCATGGTTTTCGCCACACTCGCCTCCATCATCAACGCTCCGCTTGTTCGGGAGGGAAGAACCATGAAGCGTCGTGTCTCCATGACGGCCATGGACAAGCTTGGCGTTCAGCGCATGTATGCACCCTCATCGATTTGTTTTGGCTGTGGGCCAGCGAACGAACAGGGCCTCCAAATCGATTCGCACCGAATCGATGGAGGATTGGTCATGGAATTTCGAGCAGAAGACCAACATCAGGCCTTTCCAGGGATGGTCAACGGCGGCATCATCGGTACGCTGCTCGACTGCCACGGAAACTGGACAGCGGCCGTGGCGCTGATGGATGAACAGGGATTGGACGAACCGCCCTGTACGGTCACCGCCACCTACGAGGTGAAGTTGAGACGTCCAACCCCCGTATCCACCCCCCTTACCGTGACCAGCGAAGTGGTTGAGTTGTTGGAGGACCGGGCTACCGTCACCTTGACCCTGGAGGCCGAAGGAAAGGTGTGTGCTACAGGAAGCGGTCTCTTCGTCGCTGTCAAAGAAGGCCACCCTGCCTATCACCGATGGTCGTGAGGGTTGTTCTTGGCGCGCCCCAATACCGAACAGTCACAAGCGCTGGAGCGTTTGCGAGAGGAGGTGCTGGGTCAAATGGAAGCCATGGATTTCATCGACCTGAAGATGGTGAACCAACTTCGCCAACAAGCGTTGGGGGTGCTTCGCAAGAGCGCAACGCAGCGACACGGGGTGACGCGTTGGAATCGTCTGCCAGACGGTCAGTTGATGGTCCATTCTGTGGAACTACACCCGGTTCTTCTCCAACCCTTGTGGTGGGAGTATGCCGCTTTTGTCCTGTATCACGAATTTCTGCACGCCCTCGGTTGGCGAGCGCACGACCCCGCGTTTCGGGCCCTTGAAGCCTGTTGGCCACATGCAGAAGCAGCCGCAATGGGCCCTTCGTTTACCCACGCCATGCGGTCATCTCGGGCGTCTTGGATGTGGCGATGTCCACAGTGTGAGCAAGAATTCCCTCGACAACGAAAAGCGGCCGGGCGCTATCTCTGTCGCACCTGCCGGTGCGTTCTGGAGGACATCGCCGTCAAGGACGCCCAATGATATACTGGGGCTCAATCCAAGCAACGGTTGAGATGTTGAAACGCCGTTCGCTCCTGACCGTCGTGGTCTTGTTCGCGCTCGTTTCTCATCCGATGTTCGCGAGCAACGTCTCAGCCGGACTGACGGCTGAAGACGGTGGCGGTGACCTGTACCTGTCGTGCCGAGCGGACAACGATTGCGTGTTAACGCCCACCCCAATCGGCGAAGAAACGGTCTCCGGTCAATCCTCAGCCAATCTTTTCCAGCAGGAGACGGTCACGTTCGAATTCAACGCCGACCCTGCTCAAGAACACGTGGCTCTGCTTCCTGAGCAATTGCGTCATCTCGAAGTGGATTTTCGTCACCAAACGGAAACAGGAAGTTTGTTCCGGCCAGAACTTGATGTTCGTCTCATCGTTGGACAAAACGTCAACACGTGGACGTTTGAAGCCTCCACGCTTCCATCGGCGACACCGTCGCCCTATGTGCTGGAAGACGAGTCCTTGTCCCTGTCGGCGGGTCGTGTGCTTTGGGACGGTGAACCCATCCGACTGGTCATCTCGGCCACGCTCGATCGGCCGGGCACGTGGACGCTGTACATGCGGGGGGCGTCGTGGATGGAACTTGATATCCCTTGGTCAATGGACGCCGCAGCGGTTGACCTCGATGAGCCCTCTTCCACGACACAACCCCGTGAAACAGCGTTTGAGGACGTTCATCGAGGGGCCCTTGTTGGCGCAGACCACGACTGTTGGTCGTTTGAAGTCGAAACCCACGAAGTCTTGCGGCTCATGGTGGAATGGGAAAACGTTCCCATTGAGTTGGAACAGCCCCATCCTGTACCGGATTTGATCACAGCATCGGGTCGAAGAGCACCTGCCCCTGAAGTGCTGGTGGACGACGATGGAGCATCGTTGAAGATGACGTATCGGTGGAGGGCCTTGTCCACGGGTGACTATTCGCTTTGTATGCACGGTTCACCCGACAAGTTGCAACCGTATGCCTGGTCGGGTGTGTTTGGCTACGAAAGCATGGGCCCCACCGACCCCAGCGGTTTTGCTTCAGCGAGTTATTATCCTCAGGGGGCCGCCTTGATTGGAAATCTCGATGACCCGTATGTCTTGCACGACCAAGGCATCGCCTTGTTGCTGTTATCGGTGGTGATGTTGGGGGTGTTCCTGCTCGTTGCCTTCCGACCCACAACGTCTTACAGCCTCCGCTTTGGCCTCTTCCTACCTGGCGTGTTCCTGTTGTTGTTGGCGGGCGTGATCCATCCTCTCTTGGCCATGGCAGATGAGGTTCAGCACGCCGATGAAATCACCCTTGACGAACTCATCGATATGCGCCTGCAGCAACTTTGGGATGTTTCTGCCGAAGGCGTGCCGGAACAAACATTGTACACGCACACGGGAGCCACATGGGGGATGCTTGATGGGGAGTCGTTGAAACTCAAGTTAACCATCGATGAGGCTATTCCACTTCAAGATGGACGTTGGCAGCTTGTCGTCCCCGAACTTCAATCGCTCCGATTGGACCAGGCCATCTTCGGTCAAGTTGCTGAGGCACAAACCCAGCAATCCTCCACCGGGATGCTGGAGAGCCAAACCGTGAGGTTCGTGTTGTTGGCCGGGCGGTCTTTGCTGTTGGACCTTCTCATGCTGGAGGCCCTGCTGGTGGTCGATGAGGCACCCACCTCCTCGGTGTTCCACATCGACACGACCATGGTGACCACGCAGGCTGCAGGTTCCTACGCAGCGCCTGCATGGAGCACCCGGCCGACGAGTATCTCCTCGGCGGATTGGGTGCGGATTCAAGGCTCGCTTTTTCCCGAACGCATCTCCATCAGTCTGTGCGATTGCGATTTGGATCTGCTCGACGTCACCTTCTCAGCATCCAACGGATTTGACGCGAGTGACGTGCCACCACAGTGGGATGTTCGTAACGCCGCTGGATTGATTCCGTATGCATCGATGTTGATGTGGCTCGGCCTGCTGCTTGGTGTGCTGGCGACCTCCATGGAATTCCGCCGTTCACGGGAAGCCCAACAACTCGCTCAGACCTATCGCAACGAGCGTAGGCAGTGGGAGTAGGCTCAGGACGAGCCCTGCTTCTCCAATTCGGAGTTCACGGCATCCGAGACTTCGTCGGGTGTCATGTTGGCAGCTTTTGCGGCCTCGTCGATGGATTTCGCTTCGGATTCGGAGATTTCTCCGTCTGCTGCTGCCGATTTGATGGCCGCCTTGACGTTCATGTCAGCGGCGTCTTCATCGCTGATGCCCAATGCGGTTTGGAAGGATTTGAGTTCACGCAATTCCTCTTCGGTGATCACGCCGTCCTTCCAAGCAGATTCGTAAGCATGGACGAGGAAATCCCGGTACGCTTCTTGATGCATCAAGACATCACGGATGAGGCCGGTGTCAACACCCGTGCCTCCTTCGGCCATGTCGAGCAAGGCGATGGAGCGTCGCACTTCCTTGACGGCCATGTCCTTCAGACCGTGGCCAGCCCACACAGCGCCCGCAGCAACAATGGCCGCCGAAAACCAACGCATCACGTTGGCATCGACGAGGTCTCCGGGTTCCACGAGGTGAAACACGCCGAGCACGACCATGGCCGCACCGCACATGACTTCGACCCAATCGTTCAGGTCTGGCTCATCATCAAACACCGAGAGGCGTTCTTCAACCAAGGATTCGACATCATCGCTCATGCAACGACCACGCAAAGGTGGGCCTTATGGGTGTCGGCCGAGAGGTTCCTCCGCTGTCCTTTTGAACCGCTGGCCAAAGTACGGCCATATGGAGCCGGCAGAACGGAACGTTTCGTCGTTGCCGTTGCCCCAACGACTGCTCGATTTTCTCGGTCAGGAATGGGGAATTGAACGGCTTCATCCGCCGCAGGCAGATGCCATGCCGAGCATTCTTTCGGGGCGCAATACCTTGGTGGCGATTCCAACAGCGTCCGGCAAGTCGCTTCTTGCTTACTTGGGGATGATGAAGCGACTCAGCGAGGGCCATGAACGCTCCAAAGCCATCTACATCGTGCCGTTGAAAGCCTTGGCCATGGAGAAATTTGAGGACCTTTCCGCCATTGGAAAAGCCATGGGATACGATGTCGGTTTGGGCATCGGTGATGCCACGTCGGAAGCCAAGAACATCAAAGAATGCAACATTCTTGTTTGCACCTCGGAGAAACTCGACTCGCTGTTGCGCCATCAGCCTGAACTTGTCGCAGACCTGTGTTGTGTGGTAGCGGACGAATTCCATCTCATGAACGATGGAACCCGTGGGCCAACCTTGGAGATCAACCTGACCAGGTTACGGCACATCAAACCCGATGCGCAGTTGATCGCCTTGTCGGCCACGGTCGGCAACGCCCCTCAACTCGCTGAATGGCTGGATGCGACCTTGGTTCAATCGGATTGGCGACCGGTCGCTCTTGAATACGCCACCTTCCATGATTTTCACGTCGAACCGAGGAAGATTCAGTCACCGGGAGATGATGCTTCCGTGGCACCATTGGGGGCGCCTCGTCGCTTGGAGGGTCTGAAAAGTCACCCTGTGTGGAGCGTGGTAAGCGATGGATTGGACCAGGCCAGCCAAGTGTTGATGTTCGTTGGGACTCGGCGTAGTGCACAATCTGAAGCGACGAATCTCGCAAAGCGGGTGAAAAAGCGCCTCACGGTCGAAGACCCTGACCGTTTGAAACGTCTTGAAGACCTTGCAAACGGCCTCACTGGGCGGTCGCAATCCAACCTCGCAGAACAATTGGCATCGTGCTTGGCCGGTGGCGTCGGTTTCCACCATGCTGGCTTGACCCATGCACAACGAAAAGAGGTGGAATCGGCGTTCAAGCAAGGCCTTCTCGTCGCCTTGACGGCCACCCCAACCCTCGCAGCAGGCGTCAACCTTCCAGCAAGGCGGGTGCTGGTTCGTGACCTCAAACGTTGGGACGACGGTATGAGCCGTCCGCTTCCGGTGATGGAGGTTCACCAAATGCTGGGTCGTGCCGGCCGTCCAAAATACGACACCCGGGGTGAAGCGTGGGTTTACTGCAAGGGCACCGATGGTTGGGAAGTGGCTGATGCCGTGGCTGACCGTTACTTCTTCGGACCCATCGAAGACATCACGTCCAAATTGGCTTCCGAGCCTGCGATGCGGATGCATCTGTTGGCCAGCATTGCGACCGGCGGCTTGCTCCACAAAGGCGATCTTGAACACTTCTTCATGTCCACGTTTTTGGGCGCAACCATGCCCCGTCACCAACTGAACGAACGGTTGACGACGATGCTTGACTGGTTGGTGGAAGAGCGCTTTGTTCGTCGATGCGGACACGACGAACATTTCACGCCCAGAGCAGGCAATGCCCTTTCGGACAGCGAGGAGGAGTCTTGGGACGATTCCATTCCCGTTTGGGCCAGTTCGGCTTCGGTCACAGCGGGTGTGGCTTGGGCTCCCCCGTCAACACCCTCTCCTCGTCCACCTTCGGCTCATGGTTTGCCAACGTTCGGGTTTTCTTCTGCGTCAAATCTTCGCCAACACCCTCACGGCGTTGAGGCGGTGGCTGTGGACGGCCCGAGCATGCGTTACGAAGCAACGGCGATGGGTGAACGCGTGACGCAGTTGTACCTCGATCCGCTTTCCGCCTCCATCCTGCGGCGTGGCCTGAGGCGTGCCGTACGGAGAATGGTGCGGGGTGATGCACCCGTGACGGACTTTGGCTTGCTCCATCTCTCGGTTGCAACACCTGATTTCACTTCGCTGTGGGCCAAAACCGCAGACATGGAAATGAATTCACCAACATGGCTGAAGGCCAACGCAAGCGAGGACGAATTGCTCATTGAGCCCGGTTACGCTGAAGCGATGTTGAGCGACGTGAAGAGTGCGTGGATGATCGAAGAGTGGACCGAGGAAACCACTCTT
Source organism: Candidatus Poseidonia sp. (assembly GCA_049617635.1). Taxonomy (GTDB): domain Archaea; phylum Thermoplasmatota; class Poseidoniia; order Poseidoniales; family Poseidoniaceae; genus Poseidonia. The sequence continues at coordinate 22,653 of JBMZJQ010000005.1, read as the reverse complement.
CGGGAATTGGAACGCCGCCTGGATGTCTCGCCGGGTGATGTGCACCACCGCGTCGACCTCATGGGGTGGTTGCTGGCAGGGGCGCAACATGTGTTGTTGACCGATGATGTGTTCGCCGAGGAACACATTCCTGTGGTTTCGAGCATCGTTCAGCAATTGAGCGTCTTGCAACAACGCGTCAGACACGGTTGCAAGCCGGATTTGCTCAATCTCGTGAACATCCGTCATGTGGGCCGTCAGCGAGCCCGTGAGCTGGCCGCCATGGGGCTTCGCGAACCGAAGGATGTGTTGCACATGTCATCCAAGCAACGAGAGTCGCTTCTCAGCCTTCGAGGATGGGGGCCTTTGTTGCTGGAGAAAATCAACGCGGAAATCCAACGTGTGGTGCGTCGAAAGGAGCCTGAGCCACGAGGCTTGCGAGATGATGATTCACCGCTGGAAGGGGAACGGTCTGACGACCTTTGAAAAACAGGAACAGCGTGGCTGAACCATGGAGCAGGGTCGGTTTCCCATCGCAGCGGTGCGCCTTGGCTCGTCCGGTGATCTATCGCCCATCGATGCGTTCATCCGCCAACGACCAAGCAACCGATGGGTGATGCTCGGTCAACACAGTGTGCAGTCGCTGGACCAGGTGTGGACGGCTTGGATTCAAGCCACGAGAAACGAACTTCGTTCAGCCATGGTCGCTCGCTCGGTTGATGCAGAATTTTTGCGTTACCTTGCAGGCACACACCATATCTCCGAGGCCTTCGTCCGTGCGGGATGGACCGATACACAACAACACGCATGGGTTGCTTCCATCCCGGTTGCCGAAGGGGTTGCCAACGACCTCGGGCACCTCCAACCGTCCGCCACCGAGACCGAACGGTTTGAGGCTGATTTGGCGGCTTTGGTCAACGAACTGGGTTGGACGGTCGAAGAGATTCCAATGACGCTTTCTATAGAGGGAATGAGCACGCTTGGAATCGATGTCGAGGGTTGGCCAGATGAGCGTCTGCAAGAAGCGTTGATTGCTCACATCTTGATGGCCGACGACCAGAGTTCCTCCCACCGTTAGGGGGAGGGTTCAAAGGCTACCGCCGACTCCTTTTGCCCATGGTGATGGCAGCGAAGCAAGGTGAAGGCCACATGCCCTCTACGGGTCGTTATTTGGACCAAGAAAAAGTGAACGCTGCCCTTGATGCTGCAAGGGACTTCGGAGCAACCTATGCCGAAGTTCGTGTCGTAGCGCTCACCGAGTCAACCGTTGCCATGCGTGATGGTGTTCTTGAACGAGCCATCCCCGGGCAGGAATTGGGCATGACCTTGCGGGTGCTCGCTGACGGGGCGTGGGGCGTGCATTCCACCACCGATCTGGCCTCCCTGCCCGACCAAATTGAGTCCACCACTCGACTGGCCAAAGCTGTCGCTAAGCGACGTGCGGCCGGCGAACGCCCCATTGGATTGGCGGAGGTGCCCGTCATTCAGGACGAGCAGCATTGGCGTTCGGTCTTGGACGTGCGTCACACGGAATTGGACACCAAAATGGACCTCATGAACGACCTCCTGAGGGGTGCGACGGGACACGACGACATTGTCTCGGTGCGAACGGGCTGGAGCGACGAACACCTCCACACCGAGTTGATGACCACCGAAGGCATGGACCGCGTGTGGTCCTTCCAGCGGTCGTTGATTCACGGCATGGTCACCGCTCGGCGTTCAGGCGAGGTGGTCTCGTACCGTACCCGTCACGGCGGCCAAGGTGGATTGGAAGTCATTCAGGCATGCGACTTGGTCGGCCTCGGCGAGCAGGCCCAGCGTGCGGCTCTCCGCCTCCTTGACGCAGAACGAGCCCCATCAGGAAAACTCCCTCTCATCGCTGACCCCGACCTTACCGGTGTGTACATCCACGAGGCATTGGGCCACCCTTGCGAGGCTGACCTCGTCGCAGCAGGCGACTCGTGCCTCGATGGAAAGTTGGGCCACCAAATCGGCAACGAACTCGTGACCGTGGTCGACGACCCGACGATGATGGGCGGCTACGGCGCCTACCCTGTGGACGATGAAGGTGTTGACACCCGTGAAAAGGTCCTCATCAAGAACGGGGTGTTGACCGAGTACCTCAATCACCGAGAGACGGCTCACCATTTCGGCGTGGATCCAAACGGTGGAGCACGTGCCCAAGACGGGCTGCATCACCCCCTTGTTCGCATGTCGAACACCATGATTCAAGGTGGCAAGCACGCCGACATGGACGAGTTGATGGAAGACATCCAGTACGGTGTTTACGCCTGCGGCACTCGTGGCGGTCAAGTCGATACGGGCCGAGGCTCGTTTCAATTTGCGGCCCAGGAAGCATGGCTCATCGAAAACGGTGAATTGACCCGTCCGCTCAAGGACGTGAGCGTCAGTGGCCTCACCCTTCAGATTCTGAAAAACGTGGACGGTCTCACCCGAGATGCGGCCCTCGCCTCCCCCGGCTTCTGTGGCAAAGGCCAGACGGTGCCGGTTGGTGACGGCGGCCCCGTCATGCGCATTCGTGAAGCCTTGGTGGGATGATCGTGCTCCCTGAAGGTGCTGAAGACCGTTTGTTGGCGAACGCCAACGTCATCGCTGATGCCTGCAGGGCGAGCGGTGTTGAACAATGGGATTTGGTCGGTTTCCAGTCCTACGGGCACGAGCTCGACATCGAGGCTGGAAAAATCACCATGGCCGGCGGAGGAGGGGAAGGTGGCTTTGGCGTTCGCGTCGTTGACCAAGGTCGGTTTGGATTTGCTCACCTGGTCGACGTGAGCGGAGCGGAGCGTGCCGTCCAACAAGCCTTGGCAATCGCAAAGAAATCACCCTCTGTCAACGGCTTCGTTCTTCCCTCCGAGCAACCTGCACAACAGGTTGGTGGGCGATTTGACAAACGCTTGTTGGACGTCGGTCCTGAAACCCTGTTGGAACAAGCCGACAGCATTCTTTCGGAAGTCCAAAGTTTGGACGCTCGTGCCGTGGTAACCGGAGGAGGTGTCGGTGTTTCTGCGACCGCCGGATGCCTGATGAACAGCGAAGGGATTCTTTCGGTTGGTATGACCACCTCCCACGGGGTGGGATTGCAGGTTTCCATCGATGTGGACGGCGAGTTGACCAGTTCCTATCAAGGAGCCTCCAGTCGCACCCTCTTGCCCGATATCCCCGATTGCGTTCAACGAGCCGTGCATTGGGCACAGATCACGCAAAACCCCATCGAGGTGGAAAGCGAAGCCGTGGACACGCCGGTGGTCTTGACCAGCGAAGGGTTCTCACCGTTGTTCTCGATGGTGGTTCCTCCTGCCATCACCGGAGAAAAAATGGTTCGCAAGGAATCGTTTTGGTCGGAGAAATTTGGTCAGACGGTCATCAACGAAGCCCTCAGCATCACCGATAACGGGTTGCTCGAAGGGGGTATGTCCTCGGGCTCACGCGACGCTGAGGGCGTGCCTCGAAGGCAACAGAGCCTGATCGAAGAAGGTCGCCTCACCACCATGCTGTGGTCCACGCGTGATGCAGCGCAACAAGTTGCAGAGGGTCGTATCGACCATGCTGCTTCCACCGGTTCGGCTTCGGCAGGCGGTCACCAGTCACCGCCTTCAACAGGCTGCACCGAGTTGTTCCTGACCAGCCAGCAAGGCTCACTCGACTGGGACCGTTTGTTGGCCACCATGGACAACGGGTACGTCGTGAACAGCGTGATGGGGGCGCACACGGCCAACCCGAGCAGCGGTGATTTCTCGGTAACCACCAGTTCCATTCTTCGCGTCCAGGATGGCGAGGTGGTGGGTGCCCTCAAGCAAGCCGGCTTGTCCGGAAACCTTGCGAAGGCACTGACCGGCGAGGTGTTGCTTGGGGACGATGTCCGCCGTCAGGGGTCGTATTCCTCTGGGAGCATGCACGTTCCGGATGTGCTTCTTATGCGTGGGCTGCGCGTCAACCCCGCTTGAGTCTTCATCAACATCTGAGGCATTCTTTATGACCTGTCGTCATGGGTGAGGTGTCCCATGGAGGTCAAGGGAGTGTCCAATCTTAACCAACCCGCACGAAAGCCCGCCGCCTGTACTCCAAACAGGCCACGAACACACACGCCTGTTGGAGGGTCGTTGCATGGCTGATGACAAATATGCCGATTACGTGAAGGCCATTCTCGCCGAGTGCCCGGATGCTGATGAAGGCGAAATCTCCGAGGCCTTTGCCAAGTACGAGAAGGAATTCTACATTCCTCCTCAAGATGCCATGCGTTCCGTCTTGCGTCGGTTCAAGAGCGGCACCTCGCCTACACCGACCGCTTCAGGCGAACGAGCACCCCGACAAACGAAGAAAGTCGCTGCGTTGTCGGAACTCACCGGATCAGACAGGGATGTTGAAATCGAAGTGGCCATCATCACGCACAACGTTCGTGACCAGATGATTCGAGGGGAAGAAAAACAAATTGCGTTTGGTATGCTCGAAGACAATCCTTGGGAAGAAAACGGCGAACGCACACGCTGGGACTACAAAGACTGGGGCCCGCATGCCAACTTGGCTGCGGGAAGCATCGTTCGAATCGAAGGCGGGAGCGTCAACGAATACAACGGAAAGATGTCCCTCAACATTAACCAGTCCACGCGCATCGTGGTGCTGAAAGAAGGGGTCGCTACGGTTCCATCCTCTAACGACCCCGTCGACATTGACCAACTCCCTTCCGACGGGTACGCTTGCATCGTCGGTCGGGTGCTGGCATCACGGCCAGACCAAATTCACCGCAAGGACGGTTCAGGTTCCATCGATGTGGTGAGAGGTCGTCTCGCCGACGGTTCAGGCACCATTGGTTTCCTCTCTTGGGAACCGTTTGACCACGAAGTGGGCACCTTGTTGAAAATCGACGGAGCTCAAATCCGTAGTTTCCGTAACACGCCTGAATTGAATTTTGGCCGCACCACCCGAATTGAGGTGTTTCACGATGCCAACTTCGCCGACCTGGAAACCCTTTCTGAGCAGACCAACGTCACCATTTCAGGCTTGACCGATGGAGCAAGGGACGTTGATGCTGTGGTTCAAATCACCGAATTGATAAAACGAACATTTGAGCGCGACGGTGAAGAAAAATTCCTCTGGTCCGGTCAAATCGCAGACCCCACAGGCCGGTGCCGCATCAGTTTGTGGGACACCTTGCCGTTCGATGTGGCCGATCTGCCGGTGACGGTGAGCATCAAGAGTGCCCGGGTACGAGCCTGGCAGGGCATTCCCGACATCACGGTTGACAGCGCCGACCAGTTGGAGGTGCTTGAGTCGCCTCCATGGGACGATTCAATGGATTTGACCAACCATGCGGTCAGTGTGCCACTGGCTGAGTTGGCCACCGGTGCGAGTCGTGTCGGCATTGAAACCAGCGGCATGGTCGTCAGTGTTCGTGAGGATTCTGGTTTCATCATGCGTTGCACCGAATGCCGTCGCGTCCTGCGCGACGGTGCATGTTACGACCACGGTGCAAACGATGGAGAGCAAGACATACGCCTTCGTTTGGTGGTTGATGATGCAGGCGCAACGACGGCCGTGTTGACCAACAAAGAAGCCTCACTCGCTTCCCTTGAGATGACGGAGGATGGCATGCAGGCCTCGGTTGAGGAACACGGCGATCTCGGCTTTGTCCAACTCGTCCGTGAACGGTTGCTGGGGCGGAACGTCGCCATTACCGGACGAACCATCGTGGACGAACAAGGTGCGATGATTCTTGCAGACGGGTTGAGCCTTGTTGAGCAGGACGCCCAACTCCGGGCGACGGAACTCCGGGCTCTGTGGGGGTGGGCTTGATGGAGCGGGCACGCATTGCTCGGCAGCCGGCCCACCTGTTGTTGGCTTCCGAGTTTGGAAGCGCCACCCTTCACGAAAAGGGTTCAGGTGAATACGATCCTTCCTTCATCATCACCAAATTGGGTGCCAAGGTGAATCGCGTGGTTGCTGCCGGACTGCTTGAGCGCCTCGAACAACGGGACACCAGCAACGGTTCGATGTTGTTCCAAGGACAGTTGCGGGACCCCACGGGCCTGCATTACTTCTCCATCGGCGAATACAATTCAGAAATGATGCGAGAATTGGCTCACCAGTGGGTTGAACGACTTGAGGACGGCGAACCCCTGTTGGTGATGATGACGGCCAAAACACGCTGGTATCAAACCGACGAAGGGGCCGTTTACACATCCTTGCGACCTGAGGAAGCCTGCGTGGTCTCTCGGGACGTTTACGCCAATTGGCTTCTCGATGCCTGCGAGAGCACCATGGAGCGAATGAATGCCTACGCCTCCTCTTTGGAAGTCGAGCCGACCATGGATGCCTACGGACGAGCCGGACTGCCAAACAGTCTTCTCGTGTCACGCAACCATTACGGCGATATCGATGTCGAGCCGTTCAAACTCAATTTGATGCAAGCACTCGATATCGCTGAAGGACGCATCGAAGCAGCGACCACACCGCCCCCAATGATGTCCCTCCCCACCACCGATGAGGCATCCTCGGACACGGAAGAAGGAGGGCAGAACTTGAGTGAATTCCTGCTTCAAGCGGTTGGGCAACTCGACCAAGGCGAGGGTGTCGATTACGAAACCATTCTGAAAAACGCCGTTGCCCGAGGTCATGTGCGTGAGACGGCAGAGGCGTGCCTTGACGAATTGCTTGAATCTGGGCGCCTTTCAGAACCACGATTTGGGTGGTTCCGTATTGCCGCTGGTGAATAAATAGGCCCAACACATTCAAGTCCTTCTCGTGATGTGGAACCTACAGGGGTCAGACATGGCAGGAATGGATTTCTTTATTCGTCCCGCAACGGGTACATCAAGTTCAGATTGGGTTCGCATTGCAAATGCAGACATGAAAGTCCGCATGACGCGACGTTTGACACGAACCGTGATTCGTGGCCAGGAAGGTGACGATCTTCACGACGAAGGGTCGGAATCCACCATGTACACCGTTCGCGGCGAGATTACGCTCGACGAATACAAGCGCATTGTGGCCATGTTCCGGACCGGTCAGCCGTACATTCACGACCCGTTTGAAGAACGCGACGTGAAGGTCATTTTCGCTGTGATGGAATACGACAGCTCCAACGAGAGTTTCCATTTTGAGTTGCTCGAAGACGTCATTTGAGGTGAACACAATGCGAAAACTGGAGGAAAAGCGAGAACTCCTCTATGTGATTCGTACCATGGACGTCTTGATGTCATCGGGTGTCGGTTTGGAAGCGGCCCTCCACACCATTGGAAGGGGAGGCTACGGCATCATCTCGGAGGACTTTTCCGCCATGATGGTTCGCTTGCGAAAAGGGAGCTCCAAGGGCTTGGATCGTGAACTCAAGGATTTGATGAAAGTCGCCGAATCTGCAGGGTACAAGCGTTTGCTCAACACACTCTATACCAACGTGACACAGAACACGGATTTGGTCGAGACGCTCAAGAAGCAAGGCGCTCGAATGGAAGAAGAACGAAGCGATGAGGTGGAGAAGTACATCGAAGAACTTGGTGGTGTTCCTGAAACCTTGCTCTCCATCGGAATGATTGGACCGATTATCTTGGCCATCGTTGGGTTGGTGCCTCAATTGATGTCGGGCGACCTCGGAGCGTTCATGTCACTGCCTCCCCCCTCAACCATCAACGCCGTTGTGAACATGGGTTTGATGATCACGCTCGTTGGCATGGCACTCATTGGGCTGAAGGCCCACACCAAGGATCCGGGGTTGTGAAACATGATTTTTGGCATCCTTGAATCGTTCAACGACGCTCCGTTGCTGCTTTACTTGACGGTGATTGCTCTGGCGTGTGCGGGAGGTGGCATTCCACCGATGCTTGAACGCCGTCGCCGTCGCACCATCGAAAACGAACTCCCGTCCTTTTTGGAATCCCTTTCCGATTCCGTGGGTGCAGGACGTGGCTTGCAAGAAGCCATGAAAGAACAGTCCGAAGCAAGTGACGGGCCGTTGGCCATGCTCTTGCGTGAAACGCTTCGAGAAGCCCACGCTTCCTCCTTTGAGGCAAGTCTGTCAGCCTTCGCCGCCAAGACCCGTTCCAGTCAGGTGCAGCGCGTCATGATGCTGATTGAAACGGCGCTTCAGCAAGACTCATCCTTGCGAGACATCCTCTCGGATTTGAGCCGTGACTACGAGCGCCTCAACGATTTGATGAATCGCCGAGAATCCGAACTTTCGGGCCGAGGCATGCTTATCATCATCTTTGTAAGCGTTGGCTTACCTGTGTTGATTGCCTTCATCGTGGGGTTGTTCGCACCCGCCAGCAAGGGTTTCCAAATCGCCTCGTTCAATCAAACATTCTCGTTCTTTTTCGCAGCTGCCTCCGCCGTCGGTGTCGGTGTTTCCGGTCGAATGATGGGCCGTTTCAAAGACACGCTGTGGTGGCTCCCGATGTGGATGGCCGTCTCGATGGGCCTGTATCTTGGGGCTGTGAAGGCCGTTGGAGGTTGAACGCATGTCAGAACAAATACTGGAACAATACGGTCGCGTGACCATTTACACCGAAGCCAATCACCCTTCGCCCATCTACCATGTGGAAGGCGATATTCAAGCCAATCCCTACGGGGATCTCGCTGCGTTGTTTGAAGATGATGCGCTTGAAGAAGTGATGTACAACGGCGGCACGCAATGCGTGAAAGTCGCCCATCGCAACCACGGGATGTGTCGAACCAATATTTGGATCGACGATGATTCCGGTTTGCAAATTGCGAAAAACATCGCCTCGTTCACCAATGTCCCTCTTGGCGATGGCCCGGGCCTGGTCCCCATCTTTGACGGCCGTCTTCCTGACGGTTCCCGTGTCAACGGAACCATCCCTCCTGTCTCGCCAGACGGGCCGACCCTCACCATTCGTAAATTCAAGGAAGACCCGCTCACGATGATTGACCTGGTTAACTTCGGCACGGTTAATTCTCGACTTGCAGCCATGATGTGGGTGTGGATTGAGGGCCTCGACAGCCGACCGGCCAACTTTGTTATCGCTGGCGGTACCGGTTCGGGTAAAACCACCACGCTGAACTGTTTGGGCATGTACATCCCGTGGTCTCGACGTCTCCTGACGGTCGAGGACACCGCTGAATTGCAGGTGTATCACGACCACTGGTTGCGCATGGAGACTCGCCGAGAGCGACCTGACGGAACGCCGGAAGTCGACATGAACGACTGTTTGAAATCCAGTTTGCGTATGCGACCTGACCGCATCATCGTTGGTGAAGTCCGTGGACCGGAGTGTGCAACCTTACTCACGGCCATGAACACCGGTCACGACGGTTCGTTCGGTTCCCTGCACGCCAACACGGCCCAAGAAACGGTGACGCGTATGATCAACCCGCCCATGAACGTCCCACCCATCATGTTGAGCGGCTTGGATTTGATCATCATCCAAGCTCGCCTCCACGTCAACGGGAAAACGGCTCGTAAGATCACCGAGGTGGCTGAAATCGCTGGTATGGAAGGCGACAAACCTCGTTTGAACGCTATTTGGAAGTACAACGCCGCCACGGACCAAATCGAAGAAACCGGTATCCCCTCCAAACTCCGAGAAACCATTTGCAACGCCGCAGGTGTGACTCCGGATGTGTTCGAGCGCCACGTCTCTCAACGCCAAGCCATCATCGAAGATTTGTGCTCGCGAGGTATCTCCGACATCCAAACCGTGACCTCGGTGGTTCAGAACTTCTATGCTCAACAGCACTGAAGGCCTTGCAGGCTCGTTTGCTCAACCTTTCAAGCGGTTGAGAAGGTCATCGATGCGGTCGATTTTCCCCCGAACACGTTGAATGTTTTCCGACGCGTCAACAACCGACTCTGCGACCATCGTTTCATCTTCCTCTTCCGCCGTTGGCTCGGGTTTGAAACTGGACGCCAGGGCCTTGAGTTCGGTGACAATGGCATCCACTTCGGTCTCTGTGACGAGAACACCAGGTGCGATACGTGGAATCTCACTGGGCGAAAGGAAGCCAAGTTCAGCCCCGAGGATTCCAGCACAAGCCAGGATTCGTGGACGGAGGTTGCTGGTGTTGACTTCGTAGCCTTTTGATTCCAGGAAGCGAATCACCAACGCCTGCTCAGCTTCCTCAAAGCCCTCTTCTGCGGATTCAAGCACGGTCTGCACGAGTTCCTCAAACGCTGCGATATTCCGCTCCAAACGAGCGATGGTCATTCGCTCCCGCTCGAGCATGTGAACCGAGCCGCGATGCAGGATGCGCATCATGCGTTGGCGCCGTTGGACGACCGGGTCGTGAAGGGCTTGGGATTCAGCGATTTCGATGTGCAGGTCAAACAAGGCGTGCAGCCGACCGGAAACACTCGGGACGCGAAGGTCGAGTCCCATGGCCCGTCCTTCTTCTTCGAAGGCCATGCGTGCTTTGATCGGGTCCCCTTTGTGGAGGGCAAGAATGTTCTCCAGTTGGTCACGAAGCCCGCTTCGGACTTCCTCAAAGAGTCGGAGGGCTTCTCGCTCTGCCCACGATTGAGGCATGGCGGTCGCAGCGGACGATTCGTTCTGGATTTGATAGTCCAGTTCCATGATGATGTTGGCCACCGCTTGATGAACGGGCGGATGGTCGGTGGCAAATCCTTGATGGCGCAAGGAGGCGATGAAGGCGTTCATGTCGTCTTGGTTGGTGGTCGAACTGACCATCAAAAAATCACGTGCAAAAGCCCTGACTTCGGCCATTCGCTCATTCAGTTCCATTAACGCCGTCTCGACTTCGAGGCTGTGAACCTCCATGTCGACATGTTGAATCATCGGGGGTGGCGAGGCTGGTGCAGGTTCGGGCTCAAACGAAGCAGCCACTTCTGTCGCAGCGACTTGCACGGGGACGTCTTCTTCAAACATCCAATCCTCGTCCTGTTGTTCAACAACTCCGGTGAAGGTCGAACCTACGCTCTCTTCGATGGATGGTTCTGCGACGACAGGTGCTGGAACGGATGGCACCGTGATTTTGTCCTTGGGTCTGCGAAGGCTCTTCTTGACCTTGCCCCATGCATTTTCTTGGGAAGCCAACACGCCTGCAACCCGTGCAAGGAGGCTTTGCTTGTTTCCAGAGAGCGGGAGTTCGAGGTCTTTGCACAGGCCGTGTAGATCGTCACGAGTCATGGCGTCAAGGGTCTCGACAGTCAGCGTTTTTGGATCGTGGTTGAGATGTAAAAAGAGACGTTGGCGACGGGCTTTGATGGAACCGGATTTTTTGATACCGAACAAGCCCAACAATTCACCGAGGTCGTTGTTTGAGATGGCTTTGATGCCTGACGGTGAGAGGTCCCACTCGTTGAGGACAAGGTCTCGAATCAATCGGGTTCGTAACGACTCAACGGGGCCTGTTTTGGACAGATTGTGAGCGCCAGCAATCTCCTTCAAGTCCTCAAAGCGGGCTTGATAGAGTTCGGCTAACAATGCAGACCGGTCCATGTTCGCCCCACCTTGGGGCGTTTTGCCACATTCAAAGGTTATAGGTCTTCGCAGTCCAATGAGGACTTGCAGGGCGGTTCTTGCCCCTCTCGTGATTCGCCGTTTAATCCTCGTCGTTGAGGTCCATCAGCCTCGGACTGGGGTCGTTAAATCCTGGAGGCATGCCGTGAATGGTCCGCTTGCTCCCTTCGTGGGCGGTGGTCATGACGGTGAGCAATTCCATGAATTCTCGCAGGAGGTTGACCATGCCTATGTGGCTGTTTTCTGGTAAAACGATGCGCTCGGCTGAGGCTGTGACCGTTCCTCGCGGGTTCAACGTTTCAATCAACATTTCAACACGCGGCCCGCTTTTGTAGACGCCTTTCTTCTTGTTCGGGTCGACCAAGGAGAGCATCAAGGTCTCATCACCCTCTTCTTGGGCTTTTTTCAGGAAGGTCGTCATCTTGCGTTGTTCGACAAAAATTCCCGTGATGGGGTGAAGCGACGGGTCAAGGCTCTCAAGCATGGCTGTTTCGAGGCGATAAGCAAGTTCCGCCGTTGAATCGACCATTTCTTTCAGCGTGGCCCTTGGAAAGCCTTCTCGTCCAACGAGCAAGGTAAAACCGTGGAGCGGAGGTGGGACGAAGCGTTCGCGTTCGTTTTCGGATTGGTCTCGCTGCAGGCCGAGGGTGTGCCTCCTGCTTTTCATGCGATGTCCAGCGTGAACGGCTCTCGGCACGATGAAGCCATCGATGTGGCCCTCCATCATCTGTTGCTCAAACCACGGCCACCGTTCGTCCTCAGGAAGGCTTTCGAACGCATCGATGGCACCGATGTGGGCGAGGGTTTCCCTCATCGTCATCAAGGTCAGATCGTTCCTCATTCTCATCATTTGTCGCCGGACGAGTTCGTGGTCGCACATCACGATGGCTCCTTGTTTGAGGTATTCCGGCTTGTCTTCGGCAACCAGCACCCAGGTCGGTTCTTTGCGGGGCAAAACACCAGCGATGATCAACCCCTCAACGTCGTGCTGTTCCCAATCAAAGGCACTCATGGCGACCAAATCGCCGTGTCCATCGCGAAGTGCCTCAAGGGCGGTTTCCATGTGGGGGAGTTGTTTGAGTCGGAGGTCTCGCCGCTGCCCTTGTGTCTCAACGGTTCGCTCGATGTGAAGGCGGACACCGTCGTCCCGTGTGGACGTTGTGAGAATGACGAGACGCTCGCCGAATTCCATCCATTCACCTCGGTGAGGGTCGTCCCCCACGGGTTAAGGGCGTGGACGACCGGTTAAGAAGCCCACCGTTGTGGGAGGGGTGTGCAGAGCGATGTCGAGGGGCTGAATCTGGCGCTCCAATCCATGCGCGACGAGGTCAACGAGGCCTTGGCGCAGTTGATTGAAGACGAGGTGGCGCTGGGAGCAGGCGAAGTGGCCCTCGAGGCCGGGCGCGTTCTGAATGCCGGTGGTAAACGCCTTCGTCCAATCCTCTTTCTTCTCGCCTATCGATTGGCTGGCGGCACCCAACAAGACGACGTCATGCCCTTGGCCTTGGCGTTTGAATTGATTCACACGGCCACCTTGGTTCACGACGACATCAACGACGAGGCGCAACACCGACGAGGCATTCCAACCATCCATGCCCAAGCAGGTCAGGCCAAAGCCGTGATCGCCGGGGACTGGCTCTTCGTACAGGGCTTTGGGCTCGGAGGACGTTACAGCGAACAAATCGTCACCGTCATCGCTCGTTGTTGTGCCAACATTGCCGTCTCTGAATTCCACCAGCTCGACCACGTGCTGAATCTGGCGACTTCACCAGAGGATTACCTTTCCATCGTTCGTGGAAAAACCGCCGGACCGTTTGCCGCTGGTTGCTACAGCGCAGGTTTGGTCGCTGGGCTTCCAGACGACCAGGCCCGCACCCTCGAAACCTTCGGCATGGAGTTGGGGATTGCGTTCCAACTCGTGGACGATTTACTCGACCTGAGGGGTGATGAGCGTATGGGTAAACCGAGAGGCGCCGATGTGTACGAAGGAAAGATGACGCTGCCCTTGATTCACGCTCTTACCTTGTCACACGGCCGTCACCGCGAGCGCTTGTCGGAATTGATCGAAGCGTTCTGCGACGATGACTTTGATGAGTTGATGGCCCTCCTTGACCGGTCAAACAGCATGGAGTATGCCGAAATTCTCGTGAGAACCCATCTTGAACGCGCACAAGCAGCGCTCGAGACCTTCCCTGAAAGCGAAGCGAAACGGATGATGCTTCACATCACCGATTTTGTCAAAGAACGACACACATGAGGGTTGCAGGTGGCAAGCAAACCGATTGAACATCGCACCGTCATCATCGTCGGGGCCGGTCCTGCCGGCAGTGCTGCAGCACAGCGTCTTGCTGAATCTGGCGTGGACGTGCTGGTGCTTGAACGGCGCAACATCGTGGGCAACCCTGCACAATGCGGCGAATGCATTCCCAACTGGGGGGAGGTGGTTGGCACGTTCCGAAACCTCGAGAACCACACGTGGTTGAAGACCTACTTTGATTTCCCAGAACGGTTGATACTGCATCGTCTTGACAACATGCGCGTCTTCTTGCCATCGGGAAAATCGTTCGACTTTGAACTGGATGCTTTTGCAGGTCATCGTTTGCAATTCGATGGATACCTCGCTGACAAAGCGGTTCGGGCAGGGGCCGAAATCCGCACCTCCACGCCGCTGAAGCGACTTCAACAACAACGCAAGGCCAACCGAGAATTGTTGGTGACCAGCGACGGAAGGTACACCTGCGACTACCTCATCGATGCCTCCGGTAGTTTGGCTCACATCGGACGGTTACGCCACGGCCAAGACCCCGCTTATCGCCCCGACGACCAGGTGCCGACCGTCTACGCTCAAGTCAAAGGAGAGGTCCCGGAGACCTTCGACGTCTTTCTCGGGTCGGTGGCCCCTTCGGGATACGCATGGATCATCCCCAAAGGCAAAGGATTTGCCAATGTTGGATTGGGTGTCCGTGCTGGCAAATTGAAAGGCTCCCTCAAAGGCCATCTCGAGCAATTTTGCAAGGACTTGAATCTCGAGATCCTATCGATTGGCGGTGGTTGGATTCCGATGGGAGGTCCCGTCAAAACCATGGTTGATGGGACCACGCTGGCCGTGGGCGATGCGGCAGGTTTGGTCATGCCCAGCAACGGCGGCGGCATCAGTCAAGCCATCATCTCGGGGTGCTTTGCAGCCGAATCGATTCTTCAACACATGGAGGATGGAACGCCGCTTTCCTCGTATGAGGCAAGGGTTCGTGCCTCCATGGGTCCGGCGTTGCGAAATTCCCTGCGTAGCAAAAACATGGGGTATGCGTTCATGCGAGGCGATGTCATGACCGAACTCATCCTGCGTTGCCTTGGCCCTATCGGAGGCATCAAACGAGCCATGGAATGCGACCGCCCGTTGTGGGTGCTCTGATGAGGCCGCCGACCACTTGATTGGTTCCAAAGGCGTGCAATGAACCGTCTCGCATCGGTTGGTTCAAGTGATTTGACCGTGTCGTGCTCCCATGCGAGGCACGCTTCGGCGCAACGACGAGGCTGTGAGCCCCGTGATTGCCACCGTGCTTCTCTTGGCCATCACCGTGATGCTTTCGAGCATGGTGTTCGTGTTGATGCAGGGCGCCTTGACCACCGTTGAGAAATCTGCACCTCAGGCCACCGTGTCCGTCCGTGCACTGGACAACGGTTTCCACGTGGTTCGCATCACCAGCCTCGACCAATCCATCGACCCTGCTCGCTTGGAATACACCGTGCAGCCGGCCAACCTGACATCGTCCTTGCCGATTGCAGGGCATGTTTCTGATTCCAACGTCTACGGGGTTATCGGGTCCAACGTTTCGTTCCACGACCGGGATGTGGGCTATTCGGTGACCCAGGGTGATTACTTCGTGATCGATTCGCAAACGATTGGTTCAACCGACGGCACATGGAGCTTCAAGTTGGTCGAGGAATCCGTTGGCGTCTTGCTCATCGATGTGACCCTTCCGGCGATGCGTTGACCTCATCCACCGATGAAGGACATCTCCACTTTGGAGGCCTCGGTGTTGTTCTTGCCACGTTCAACCGAATACTGGTCGGTTCGTTGGGACCAAATGCTGGCGATGGCTTGTTGAATATCGGCCAGTGAGGCTCCCATTCGAAGCAGCCCCCGTACATCGTGGCCGTTGGTGGCAAACAAACAGGTGTACACAGAACCGTTTGCCGAAAGCCTTGCTCTCGAACAATCACCGCAAAAGGGCTCCGTGACGGAGTTGATGAATCCAAAAACATCCCCGTTTTGCGTGGTATGCCGTCGGGCCACTTCGTGGATGTTTTGTCCAGTTTCGGGAGACAGCTGGCCGAACCGTTGCTCAAGTGTTGCTCGGACCTCACGGCCGCTGACGATCTCGTCCAGTTTCCAAGCGTTGGTGTTGCCTACGTCCATGTATTCAACGAACCGAAGCGGTACGCTTCGATGGGTGCACATCTCTGCCAACGCAAGGATTTGATCTTCGTTGACATTTTTGCGAATCACGGCGTTGACCTTGACCTTCAACCCTGCGTGAAGCGCTGCATCGATGGCTTCCACCACGTGTTGAGGCGTGAACTGGTCGGTATCGGCCATGGTGGCGAACACTTCTGGCTCGATGGCATCCAAACTCACGGTGACGCGGTCGAGCCCTGCTTCAACGAGTGAGGTTGCATGTTTTGCCAGCAACGCACCGTTGGTCGTCATGGCCAGGTCAATGTCCGGAGCCGCCTGTCGGATCATTTGAATCAGGTTCACCAAATCGTTGCGCAGCAGCGGCTCACCGCCGGTCAAACGCACCTTTTCCAGTCCTACAGGTAGCAGTGAGCGAACCACGAGGACAATCTCTTCGTAACTGAGCAGGTCTTCTCTTGGAAGGAACGGATGGTCGGTTCCAAAATGTTCCCTTGGCATGCAGTAGGAACACCGGAAGTTGCATCGGTCGGTTACGGAGATTCGAAGGTCTTTCAGTGGACGCATTCGGCGGTCCACGAGGGTCATGTCGGATGGACCACGCACGGGTTCTTGAACTTGTAAGCAAGGGTTGATGACACCCATGCACCACCTTGGTTCATGGGGAAGGCCTGGGTCAAGCGCTGGTCGCCTCACCGCAATGGCGGCAAAGGGAGCCTTGTTCCGGTGCTTTCGATTCACCGAAAGACCTCTATAGAAAAGATGCAATGGAGCCTACCGCCGTCGAAGAGCCACGCCATTCGATGGCTCACCCTCGCCGCTCAATCCCAGCAAGAGGTCGTGTTGCGAGGGATGGAACACGCCGGACAAGACGTGATTTCCATGCGTCGCTGTTTGGTCCAGATGGGCGTCAGCGTGAGCGACCTTGACCGTGATGGTCAACCACTTACGGTGTCCACCAACGATGACGATCAACCCGCAAACGGAACGGCTTCATGGAAGGTCACCGGCGTTGGCCCAAACGGCCTGCACCCTCCCATCAGCGTTCTTCATGCAGGGAACTCGGGTACGAGCCTGCGAATCCTCATGGCGTTGGTATCGTTGCACCATGCGCCGGTGATGGTGGACGGCGATGCGTCGCTTCGCTCACGGTCGTACAATGCGATGCTCTCATCCTTCGAACAATTGCGCGTTGCTTGCTCGAAAGGAACGGATGCAGAAGGCTTGCCGTTCCTGATTCAAGGGCCAATCAACGCAGACGTTCCTCTTCATCTCGACGTGGGCTCATCCAGTCAACCCACCACAGCATGGTGTTTGGCAGCTCCCGGTTTTTCTTCGGCGTTGGAGGTCCACTTCGAGGGCGACCCTGTTTCACGTCGTCACGCTGCGTTGACCATGGAGATGTGCGAAGCGACCGGTTCAGGTCCACTTTCTGAAGGCGCCCTTCGTCCTTGGCAGCCGACCTTTCCCACCAACGAGGTGATCGTTCCACGGGACTGTTCGATGCTGGGTTTTGCCTTCCTCGCCGTCCAAGCCCTGCAATCGGAGGTGTTGGTTGAAGCGATGCCGCTGCCAGAGGACAGTTTGGGCCACGAGCTGTTGTTTGACATCGCGACCTCGTTGGGCATCACCGTCTCCGACACGCATCTCAAACCAACACCGAACGCCAAGCGCATCGACATCGATCTGCGAGATGCCAACGATTTGATCACGCCGCTTGCGGCCACGTTGGCTTTGGGGGCAGGTGGACTCATCCACGGGGCGCCGCACGCCGCCCACAAAGAAACCAACAGGCTCACAGGAACGGTGAGCCTTCTGAAGCAATTTGGTCTTGAATCCAATGTTGAAGGAGATGGTTTACGTGTGCCGGGAGGCCAACGCCTGTCGACGCCAACCGCTCCCGTCCAAACCTACAGCGACCACCGCATGCAAATGACGGCCCTGATTCTTGCCGCAGCCTGCGAGGAAGAGGTTCTGGTGGAAGGGCCGAGCCTGCACACCGTGGCCGATCCAGACGCCGTTGAGCGATTGAGGGCGTGTGGCGTGGAGATTGAGGCTCGACTGCATCAACCTTGGTGAATCAACCGTGTCGGCCAAAATGATGGTCCAAACTGTCGATTGGAATCCTCAGTGAAGTGGGCCGACCGTGGACACAGGCCCATGGATTGGGGATGCGGCGCATGTCGTCGAGAAGCCGCCTCATCTCGGGAAGGGACAACGATTCGTTGGCCTTCACCGCTCCCCGGCAGGCGTTCATGAAGGCGATGTGGTCTTTTTTTGCCTCAATGGTTTCCAGCGGGCCACCGTCCTCTGCAAGGTCTTGAAGCAGGTCCAAAAAGAAGGGTTTCAGTTCTTCACCGCTCAACAATCGTGGTGCTGCAAGCAGGCTCCACTCCCCTTCTTCCCTTTGCAATGAAAAACCAAGAGCAGACAGGCGTTCATGGTGTGCATCAACCACCGCAGATTGCCGAGGGTCCAACGCCAAGTCAAGCGGCGTCAAGCGTTGCTGCGGCTCCCAAGCCTGCCCGCTGTGACGAAGCCGTTCATATCGGACGCGTTCGTGAAGGGCGTGTTGGTCGATGAGCAGCAATTCATCCTCAGCCTGAACCAAAATGTAGGAGTCTGCAAACTGAGCGAGAGGTTCCATAGGGGGCAGGTCGTTGATGGCGCCACCAAGGGGTTCCTCTTGTGACGGCATCGTGGTCGGTGCTGCGCCTGCATGCCGGTGAAGCGCACGTTCTGCGGTCGACAAGTGGGAGGCGACCGGGTTCTGCTCAAGGTTCGGTAACACCGATTGACCCAGCGGTGATGCAGAGACAGGGCGTGGTTTGGATGGGGCTTCAGGCTGTTCGGCCTCGGTCCCCACGAGGTTCAATTGGCGTCCGGCTGCCACCGCCCAGGCAGGTGGCGCTGGTGCGGTTGAAGCGGGTGGCTGAGGAGGAGCAACCGAGAGCCCTGCGGCACTGGTCAGCGCTCGTTCTTGTTGGTCGTTTGGCGAGGGGGCCTCAGGCGTTAAGTAAGTTTCAACCGACTTAACCCGGTCAGCGGACGCCAAGCCTTGCAGTGCAGGGATGCCTCCGGTGGCATCGGGCTCAGTGGGGATGGATTCAAGGGTGTGGGAAATCGCTCGTTCCAGTCGCTCCAGGACCCGCCAAGAGTGTTTGAGTCGGACTTCCCGTTTTGTGGGATGGACGTTCACGTCCACTTCGCCCGGAGGGCAGGTGAGGTTGATGACCGCAAGCGGATGCCTTCCGTGCATCAAACGCGTTTTGTAACCACGACGAATCGCTTGCAAAAATGGACCGGGTGCAACCGGGCGATGATTGATCAGTATGTGGATGTCATCTCCCTTTCCACGCGTGATATCGGGTGTGCTGATCCAGCCGTCCCATCGTTCCTCACCGGGGGCATCCTCGTCGATTGGAGGGTGTTCAAGCGGGATGAGTTCCGTGGCCTGTGCCCCCATCAAGTCGTACAAGCGATCCATCATGTCGTCGGTTGGTGGTACATTGAGCAGGGTTCGTGTTTCGGATTTGAGGTGGAATCCACATTGAGGATGAGCCAGGGCGTGGTCCACCACGACGTCCACGATACGAGCCGTTTCCGTCTCGGGTCGGCGTTGGAACGCCAATCGAGCGGGGGTGTTTTGGAACAAATGCTCAACGGAGATTCGTGTTCCATCGGGCATGCCGACAGGTTGAACATCCGATTTGATGCCGTTTTCCATTGAGACACGGGCGCCTTCTTCGCCCCTTGGCTGGCTTTCGATGGTCAAGGTTGAGACCATGCCGATGCTGGCCAACGCTTCACCACGGAAACCCAAGGACACGATGGCGTTCAGGTCGTCCTTCGTGGTGAGTTTTGAGGTTGCGTGACGGTCTAGCGCCAAGCTGAGGTCATCCTTTGCAATGCCTCCGCCGTTGTCTTCGACGATCATCCGGTCAAAACCACCGTTCTCAATGATGACCGATATGTTGGTGGCCCCGGCATCCAGGCTGTTTTCGACCAGTTCCTTGACGACTTGAGCAGGCCGCTCAACGACCTCTCCTGCGGCGATGTGGCCGATGGTGGCATCATCCAGTTGCTGGATGCGTTGCGGTTTCACCGGTCCACCTCCAGCATGGCCTTGAGTTGGTACAACACATCGAGGGCCTGCCTGGGTGAGAGTTCGTCCACTTGTGTTTCCGAGAGATGGGTCATCAACTGCACGATGTGGGCGGGAATGACCTCTTGGGTCACTTGAGCCTGTGTTGACAGCGCCGCTGCAGCGAAGTAGCCCATCAGGCTGGCTTGCCCTGCTTCTCGGGATTGTGGAGTGCCCTCTTCACCGGCTTTGGCACCCCCTGCCTGTTGCTCAAGGAACGCAAGCAGGTCCGTGGCCCGTTCAACCACGTTTCGCGGCAGTCCAGCGAGAGCAGCAACTTGAACGCCGTATGAGTCATCGCAAGGTCCGTCAGCCACCTTGTGCAAGAAGCGAAGTTGACCTTCGGCATGGGCTACCTGAACGTGGACGTTGCACAATCCTGGCACATCGCCCTCGAGACCGATCAACTGGTGGTAGTGGGTGGCGAAAAGCGTGCGTGAGCCAATGCGAGAACAGATGTCTTCGGTCACCGACCAAGCGATGGAAAGACCGTCAAACGTCGATGTTCCTCGACCGATTTCATCGAGAAGAACCAGCGAGTCCTTCGTGGCCCGCTTCAAAATATGTGCGACCTCAATCATTTCCATCATGAAGGTGGACCGGCCTCGTTTCAGGTCATCGCTGGCTCCAACACGGGTGAAGATTCGATCAACGAGACCGATTTTGGCTGTTTTTGCAGGAACAAAACAACCTGCTTGTGCCAAAATGGTGGTGAGGGCTACGGTTCGCAAATACGTGGATTTCCCACCCATGTTTGGTCCGGTGATGAGCAAAAACGACCGTTTCGGGTTGATGAGGACGTCGTTGGGTACATACCCTTGCTGCGTTTCAAGGACGGGATGGCGCGCATCGGT
The DNA here is from genome assembly GCA_049617635.1 of Candidatus Poseidonia sp. Taxonomy (GTDB): domain Archaea; phylum Thermoplasmatota; class Poseidoniia; order Poseidoniales; family Poseidoniaceae; genus Poseidonia. The sequence goes on along the minus strand of JBMZJQ010000005.1, from coordinate 1,809 downwards.
CAGATGCAGTGCGGAGGTGGTTGACATGACAGGTTTGGTCCATTGCCGCTCACGGCTGACCGAGGCAAAGCACTGCAGAACATCAATGGCGGCCACTCGTCGAGCAATGTCGGCGAGGGTGGAGGCGTGCTGTGCACAGTAGGTTCGAAGTTCCAAAAAGCGCCTGTATTCCAATTCCTTCAATTTTGAATCCGCCGTCAACAACAAATCGTCACGCTCGGACAATTCTGTGGTCACGTAGCGAGAACCATTGGTCAGTTGTTGCTTACGTCGCCATTCTTCAGGGACTTTGTCGAGGTGGGTTTGTGTGACTTCGATGAACCAACCAACCTGGCGGTTGTGCTTGACCTTCAACGAAGGGATGGACAACGAATCACGCAACTGCAGTTCAAGGTTTGAGAACCACGCTTTTCCTTCGGACGTGATGGTTCGCAATTCGTCCACTTCATCATCCACGCCTGCCTTGAGCAGACCCCCATCCCTTAACCCGAGTGGCGGGGCTTCTTGCAGCGTCCCTTGGATCATCTGCGTCATCTCATGGAGGGCATCCAATTCTTGACTGAGAAGGATGAGCAGTGGGTCTTGACTGTCTTGGCACCACCGAATCAGGGCAGGCATGCGTTCAAGCGCATGGGCGGTGGCGACCAAATCCCGTGCGTTGCTTCGCTGATAGGCCAATTGCGTGGCGAGCCGTTCCATGTCCCTGATGCCTTTGAGCGATTCTCTCAACCCGTCAAGGCGTCGAGCTGATTTTGCCAGCGTCCCGACCGCTTTGTGTCTGGTTTCAATGGCCGAAACTTCGGCAAGCGGATGGAGGATCCAGGTTTTGAGAAGGCGGCGGCCCATGGCGGTCCGGCATCGGTTCAGTGTTGAGAGCAAACTACCATCGTATTCTCCGGCCAAGGTGCTTGTTAACTCAAGATTTCTTAGGGTGGTTTGGTCAAGCAAGAGGTGACCGCTTTCTTCCACAACTTCAACGTCCTGGAGAGGGATTTCACTTCGCATGTGCACGGTGGCGACGTAATCAGCTGCAAGGCCGGTCGCAGATATCGCCAAGGGTGCGTGATCCAAATCAAGATGCCCCAAGTCGGCGACGTCCAACATGGTGCGGAGACGTTCCTCACGCTTGGCGTTGGTGATGTTGTGCTGACTGATCATCGTCCCATGAAGGTGGAGGAACAACGGCCCCATCTGTTCGTGTTCTGCATCCTTTGGCGAGAGCACGAGTTCCTGAGGCTGCCACCGTTGCAGGTCATCTTGCAGTTTTGCAAAGCGATCAGGACCATCATGGGTGCTCGCCCATGCCTTCCCCGTGGAGGCATCGAGGACAGCCAGTCCAAGGCTGTCGCTGGAAAGCGCAACGGCGGCGAGCAGCGATTGTTCATCGCCTTCAAGCAAGCCTTCCTCGTACAGACTCCCGGGAGTGTAAACTCGCGTCACCACCCGCTCCAGCAGTTTTGCTCCCTCGCGCAGTTCTTCTTCCTGCTCGGCCACGGTGACTTTGTACCCTGCCCTGAGCATCGTGCGCAGGTGTTCTTCCAGACCGTGCCATGGGAAACCGGCCATCGGAATGGGCTTCTCAGCGTTTTTGTCCCTCGATGTGAGGGCAAGCCCCAAGACATCGGCTGCCAGTTCTGCATCTTCGTGGAACAGTTCGTAGAAGTCCCCCATTCGGAAGAACAACACGGTATCCGGATGTTGTTCTTTGATGTCAAAGAACTGGTCCATCATTCCGCGTTTGGTCATGCATGTGCCCTCCATGGCTTACGCTGGAGTTTGAGGAAGTTGACGAGGGCACATGAAGGTTCT